>CAYSZM010000036.1:0-30601 GCA_964435365.1 uncultured Victivallis sp.
GGCAACTACAGCGACAACAACAAGAACCGTCCGGGATTCACCTCGATCGACACCGCCAACCCGACGATCTTCTGGGTCTGGAATCTCTTCCAGATCAGAGAGTCCTCGCGGCAGCCGATCCTGATCGACTCGGTCTACAATCTGGCCAACCAGCGCAGCTCCGGGCTTGTCGTCCTCTACTCCTCCGTCACCGACAACATGCCCTGCCTGCGTCACCGCGGCAACACCTCGCTCAACATGTGGCTCGCCGACGGCCACGTCGAATCGGCCACCCGCAACCGGCTGGTTTCCGAATACGAAGCCAATTCCAGCGTGATTTTCGGAAAATAGCCCCCGGCGAATGAACCATGCAATTTTATGAGATGGAACGGACCATGAGAATGAAACGGAAACTCGGATTTTTTTATGCAATGACGGTATTGGCGGCCCTGGGTGCGGCGGAACCGCCCGCCCTGCTTCAGCTGCCGGGCACGTGGCCGACGCCCTTCTCCCAACTGGTCGATGTGCAGGCCGTGCCGGTGACATCGCCCGGCGGAAAACCGGCATTGCAACTGAATTTCGGAACGGCTTACACCTGGCCCCATTTAAGCGAGAAGCTCCCGAAGAACCGCTCCGAGGACTGGTCGGCTCACCGGGCGTTCGCCGCCACGCTGGAGAATCCCGGACCCGAACCGGTCGAAGTCAACCTCAGGATCGATTCTCCCGGCAAGGGCGAGACCTTCATTCAAGGCGGGGAGACCGTTCCGCCGCACTCGGTCCGGCGCGTCGTCCTGATGATCTCCTCCCAGGTTCCCGGCATGAAAGGGCAGCCTCCGCTGGACAATTCCGCCTCGGGAGACCTGATCGCCAGATCGAAAACATTCGGCTCGTTCGATCCGGCCCGGGTGACCGGGTATCAGATCGTGCTGATCCGCCCTGCCTCCCCGCACACCCTGATCCTGCACAAGCTTGAACTGCTGGGCGACGCCAAAACCGCCCCTTCCGCACTGGTGGACCCTTTCGGCCAGTACACCGGCGCCGACTGGCCGGGGAAACTCCATGATGAAAGCGAATTCGCCTCGCGCCGCCGGCAGGAGGAGAAGGATCTGGCGGACAATCCGCCGCCGAAAGACCGCGACGTCTACGGCGGCTGGGCCGCGGGCCCGGCCCTGATAGCGACCGGCCGTTTTTACGCCGCCCGCGATATGGGGAAGTGGTGGCTGGTCGACCCGGAAGGATGCTTGTTCTGGTCCTTCGGCATGCACACGATCTCCTATGACAGAAGCACCGAAGTCAAACAGCGCCGCCCGCTGTTCTCCTGGCTTCCCGGCGAAGAGGACCCGCTGAGCCGGATGTATTCGGGAGAAAATCAGGAGATGTATAATTTTTACGGCGCCAACCTGTACCGGAAATTCGGCCCCGATTTTGAACGGTCCCACTATGACCAGGCGCTGAACCGCCTGCTCTCCTGGGGGTTCAATACCGTGCACGACATCGGTTCCAAATGGGAGCAGACCGCCGGTCGCCGCAAGGTGCCTTATGTTCTGACCCGCTACATCGTCAACGAAGTGGGAGACAATCGCAGGTTTGCGGTCAGAAAAACGCCGGGTGGCGGCGACAAATTCTTCGTCGACCCGTTCGACCCCGATTTTGCACCGACTCTGGAGAAGAGCCTCGGAACCTTTGCCGCCTGCAGCAACGATCCCTATTTCCTCGGGGTGCTGATCGACAACGAACCGGCGTGGAGCCAGGGCGACCCCAAGACCCCCTCCACTTATTTCCGGATGTCGGTGCGGGCCTTTGAAGCGCCCGCCGAAATGCCGGTCAAAAAAGCGCTGGTGGCGGAAACCCGCCGGCTCTACCCGCAGCTCGACCAGCTCAACCAATTGCTGCAAACGAACTTCAGCAGCTGGGACGACCTGTCAAAACCGCAGGAGTTCACCACGAAACAGCGGGTGAACGGAGACAAGCTGTTCGCCCAACTGGACTACTTCATCGCCGACCGTTATTTTTCCGCCTGTAAGGCGGCGGTGGAGAAAGTCCTCCCCGACACGCTTTACCTGGGCTGTGAATTCTCCGGCTTCAACGAAGAACAGGTCAAGGCGGCGGCGCGTCATTGCGACATTGTGACGTTCAACATCTACAAGCTCCTGCCGGTTCAGAAAGCCGAGGTGTTCAAACTGGCGGAAAAGTACGACTTCGGCGTCCTGCTCACCGAATTCCATTTCGGGGCCCTCGACCGCGGCATGTTTTCGCCCGGCCTGGTGTCGGCCTCCACGCAAAGTGAAAGGGCCCGACGGACCGCGGACTATCTGCAGAGCGCGCTCAAAAATCCCAACTGCGTCGGCGCCCACTGGTTCCAGTACGCGGACCAGCCGTTGACGGGGAGACCGTCCGACGGAGAAAACTATGCAGTCGGGTTCGTCACCGTCACCGACGAGCCGTATCCCGAAATGGTGGATGCGGCCCGGAAATTCGGTTCCTCCCTGTACCGGGTGCGGCAGGAGGAACCTTCCGCCAAATAGCCTACCTGACCTCGATGATTCGGCCCTGCCCCGGAGCGAGCTCCAGCTCAAGTTCGGAGAGCGGCCGGTCATTGAGCACGTCGCGCAGCGTCTTTCCGGCGGGAACGACCGCTTCGATCGAGCCGCCGCCGTTGGCGCCCGAGGCGACGCCGCAGAAGAGATAGACGGCGTCCTTCGCGGCGAAGGCTTTCCTCTCCATGTTGCCGGACGTTTTGACCGACTTCGTCCACTCCGGCAGCGGCTCCCCGGCGACGATGGCCGGAGCGATTGCGCTGAAGCGTTTGACCGTGTCCAGCACGCGGGGCCGCAACTCGGCGCACTCCGGATTGGTCTTGGGATCAACGAGGTTGCGATAGGTGAAGTAGAAGACCCCGCGCGCTCCCCAGATGACCGGCATCACGAAGTTGTACTGGTTGTAGTCGAGCGAAGTTGCTTTCTGCGCCATGAAATCCTTCTGGCCGAAGCAGTGGATCACCGGCTTTTCGGAACCGAGATTCAGCGCGCAGAGTTTGGTCGCATCGGGGCTGCCGACGTTGTAAATGATCGCGTCCATGCTCTCCTTCAGGTTCGGGTCCGGTCCCTCGTAGGCGAACCATTGATGCGCTGGGTCATGCCGCTTCACCGCATCGTAGGCCGCTTTGATGACCGGGTACGGCGTGTTTTTGATCGACCGGGTTTCATCGACATAGTAGCCGAAGAGCGCCGGGTGGTCTTTGTAGACGTCGAGCCAAGACGGCAGTTTCCCGGCCAGCCCCGGTTTCTCCGTGTAGTCATGCGGAAGCTGCACGATGACGAAGACTCCGAGTCGGCGGGCGTCGTCGAGCAGTTTCAGATTGTTCCGGCGGGCTTTTTCATCTCCTTTGTCGACGTCGCGCCGGTTGGTCGCGTAGGTGTGAATGACGTTGAATCCGTCTTCGGCCAGTTCGGCGGGGGAAAAGTCCCAGCCGATCCCGGCATAGATTCCAATCGGAAAGAACTTTTTCCCGTCGGGCAGAACGACCTCGGCATGGTTCGAAAAATCGATTCCGGCGGGCAGCTTCACAATGCGCCGGATCGTCACCGTCGAGGTGGCGACGAGTGCGTTGTCGGTTTTGTCGTACAGTTTGGCGATCAGTTTCGATTCGCCGTCCGCAATCTCCCGCACCGGAACGCGGATGTTCCTGCCGTCGACGGAGCATTTCACCGCGCGCTTCGGCGTCGGGTAATAATCGGCTTCCATCCGGAATTTTTTGAGGTTCTCGTCGGTAAAATCGTTGACGATGAAATCCGCGCTCGTCTTTTTGGTGTCGGGCAGGAGAAAGACATCCTCGCTCTCCACCGAATGCACCTGAAACGCGGGAATCAGCCTGGCAATGTCCTCCTTGCGCAATTCGGTCGGCCGGACGCTGATGTTACGGTACCAGAGCTTGACCTGCGACCGGTTCTGAAGGGTCAGGGTCACATCGCCTTTGACGTTATCCGCCATCGCAAAGAGTCCGCGCACCGTGGTCCACTCTCTGCTCGGAACCTGCCACCACGAACGCATGAAAACCCCGGTTCCCCAGAAGGTGGCGTCCGCCTTCAGCGAGCAGTCCGGCAGCGAGCGATAGTCGTATTTGACCTCGTACACCTTGCCCGGCGTCAGGTCCAGCGTCTGTTTGATCCGGATCTGGTCGACGTATTCCGGGCCGGTGAAATAAAGCAGGAAACCGCCGTCGTCCATCTTCGTCTCGACTTCTCCGCCGTTGCGGTTCGGGCGCAGGATGTCCCAATGGTGCGGGACGCCGGGTTTCCAGCACGGTTTCTCGAATGTGCCGTTTTGAATCAGGTTGTCGCCGGTCGCATAGCCGACCTCGGCGGCCGCGACAGCCAGTGCGGAGACAAAAGCGACAAGAAGACAGATTATGCGGAAGAACGACATCGTATTTCCTCTGAATTGAATGTGAATGGAGCTCAATCGTCGCCGATGCGGGTGAATTTGCCGCCGTTCCCGGTTCCGTGAATCCAGGCGGGACGGCGATAGCGCGCAATCGAAATGGTGCTGTTGATCCCGTTCTCAATGCCGGGTCGCGGATTCTTGATCGTGGTCACGTGTCCGCCGAAGGCCAGCATGTTGCACGTCCGGTTGGCGTCGTGGCGATACCGCATGTAGCTGCCCATATCCGCAGCCCCGCCGAGTGCGTTCGTACTGTCGGATAACCAGAGCAGATCGGGAGACCGCTCCGGGAAGGAGGCGATCGCGTTCACTTTGATTCCATTGGGGCAGTATCCGCCCCAGTAGTTGGTGTCTTTGAAGCCGCCGCCGAAGGTGTCGCCGTTCAGCCCGTAGCTGGTTCCGGTGTAGAACTCGTTGGCGGTCGGCTTGGCGGAATCGACCGGAGCGGTCAATCCGGTGTGACTCGGGCAAAGCACCTCCTTGAAATTCTTGATGTACCCGGCGTCCCACAGCATCTTGCTCCAGACATTTCCCGCCCAGCGCTGGGTTTCACGCATCGGACAAGCCGTGCCGTTGTAGTCGTTGGAGTAAAAAGTAAGCGCAAGCCCGAGCTGCTTCAAGCTGCTTTTGCACGAAGTCGACTTTGCCCGCTCCCGCGCCTGGTTGAGCGCGGGGAGCAGCATCGAGGCGAGAATGGCGATGATGGCAATCACCACCAACAGTTCGATCAATGTAAACAGGGATCTTCTCATTTTGCGTGTTCTCCGGGGGTTATGGTTTCCTTGAGGTAGACTGCTGAATGACCAGCTCCGCGCTGTTGTGAAACAGCGCGCCGGGCTGTCGGACCGGTTCCTTCCGGATCACGGACAGCAGCCGGGAGACCGCCAGCTCCGCCAGTTCCGAACTGTTGGCACGGATGGCGGTGATTTTGGGACGCAGCAGGTTCGACACCCGCAGCCGTCCGCCGATCAGAAGATCGATCATCATCACCAGCCCGAGGTCTTCCGGAATCCTCCGGTGCAGCGCCTCCGCCGCATCCACGAAATCCGAAATGAGCCACGAGTAACAGAGAAAACAGCTGTTGGCGTTCGCCGGGTCGCCGACGACGGCAACCGCCTGTTCTTTGAGGTCGCCGCGCTCCGTATCGATCTTGCAGTGGGCGAACTCCATGCCATAATTCCGGGCCAGCTCGGCGATACTCCGCACTTTGTCGTCGAGAATCCCGGCACGGTCTTCCACCGCGACGAAGATCACCTTCCGGAAGCCCTGGTCGCTAAGATGGCGGACGCATTCCTCGATCGCCGGCCGGTAATCGGTGGAAACCAGAGGAAAATCGACGCCGGGCTGCCGCCGCTCCAGCATGACCAGCGGCGGCCCTTCCCGCCGGATGGTGTCCAGCAGGGGCTGAAAATCGTCGTCGGTCATGAAACTCGGCTCCCAGAGAATGCCGTCCACATTCCAGTCGAGGAAAGAATGCAGCGCCTCCAGTTCCAGCCCGGCGCGGGGATGGGCGGTGAACTGAATCAGGATCTTGTAACCGTTTTCGCTGGCGACGCGCTCGACGCAATCCATCACTTCCGGCTCGTTCCACGGCAGCATGAGCCCGAGCAAATTGGTGCGGTTGGTGCGAAGTGCGCGGGAGAGCGGATTCTGGCGGTAATCCAGTTTCGCGGCGGTCTCCAGAATCAGTTTCCTGGTCTCCGGCGAAAAACGCGGATTCTCAGGATTGCGCAACACCTGCGAGACCGCTCCGCCGGAGAGTCCGCAATGCCGCGCGATATCTTTCATGGTGATGGCCATTCCACTTCCTTTCAAACGTTCCCCTGTGATTGCCTGTCCCTTTAATTATACCGATGTTTTTTCGAAAAAGCAAGTTGCTTTTTCGAAAAAACAATAAAAATAACAAACCATGAACAGAAAACTGACGGGAAGGGAAGAATCACTTCTTCATGGCGGCGAGGACGGCGGCTTTCTGGTCGGCGTACTCCTGGTCGGTCAGGATGCCTTCGGCGTGAAGGCGGTGAAGCTTGCGCAGCTTCTCTTCGAAATCCGGTTCGGGGACCGGAGCCGGAGCGGAATTCTCCCGGCCGAAGTCGATTCCGGCGTCTTTGAGCATGCCGCCGGCCATGCGGCTCCACGGCTTGAGGTCTTCGCGGGCCTCCTCGGGATCGAGCTTGAGGCCGCTCCCGGCGATGCCGCGCGCGCCGATCGAACGCAGCAGCCCGCCGCCGATGAAAAGCCCCATTCCAATGAGGAAGGGAAGGAATACCATCACCACATTGGGAAAGTTGCGGGTTGCAACTGAGAGCATCCCGTAAGCAATCGCGCCGAAACAGAAAAGCACCCCTGTCACGATCATGACAAGGCCAAACGAATAAGCCGCCTTGCGGCTCTCGGAAATCCGGCAGTCGTCTTTCATTTCACGTCCTCCCATGCAAAAATATAACGCCGTTTCCCGGAGATGCAAGGCGAACCTCAGGAAAATCGGCTCCCGGCTTGCAAGCGACTCCGGTTTGTGGTATATTACCCCATTATGGATACTGCAATTGAAGCCCTCAGGCACTATTTCGGATTCGACGGCTTTCTCGACAATCAGGAGGAGGTCGTCGAAGAGATTCTCTCCGGCCGCGACCTCTGCGTCATCATGCCGACCGGAGCGGGCAAGTCGCTCTGCTATCAGCTCCCGATTCTGATGCGCCCCGGCTACGGCATCGTGGTTTCTCCGCTGATTTCGCTGATGAAAGACCAGGTGGACGCGCTTCTCGAGCGCAACATCCCCGCCGCCTTCATCAACAGCACGGTGCCCTTCGCCGAACAGTTCCGCGCCGCCCAGGCCGCCGCCGACGGCGAGATCAAACTGCTCTATGTCGCGCCGGAACGGTTCCATACCGAATTTTTCCGAAACTTCCTGCCGAACAATCCGCCGTCGATGATGATCGTCGACGAGGCGCACTGCATCAGCCAGTGGGGACACGACTTCCGCCCCTCCTACCGGCGGCTGGGGGAAGTGCTCGACGGCTGCCGGATTCCGCAGGTCTGCGCCTTCACCGCAACCGCGACGCCCAAGGTGCGCGACGACATCCGCACCCAGCTCCACCGGCCGGAAATGGATCTGCGCGTCGCCGGATTCCGGCGGCCGAACCTGGCGTTCTCGGTGGCGGAGTGTTCCTCGGACGCCAGCAAGCTCGCCGAGATCAAGCGGCGGCTGAAACGCAAAGTTCCGACCATCGTCTACACCTCGACCCGCAAGGCGGTCGAACAACTCGTCGCCGAATTCGGCTGCACCGGTTATCACGCCGGGATGTCCGACGAGGCGCGCAAGGAGGCGCAGGACCGCTTCATGAACGACCCCTGCCCCGTCCTCGCCGCCACCAACGCCTTCGGCATGGGGATCGACCGCCCCGACGTGCGGCAGGTGATCCACTACAATCTGCCCGGTTCGCTCGAAGCCTACTATCAGGAGGCGGGGCGCGCCGGGCGCGACGGCGAGGCCGCCGACTGCGTGCTTCTCTACGCCTACCGCGACCGTTATGTGCAGGAGTTTCTGATCGATCTTTCAAATCCGCCGCCTGAGGTGGTGCAGGAGCTCTACAACCGCCTGCGCGAACTCAGTATCGAGCGCAAAACGACCACGCTTGAAGTGACGCTCGCCGACCTGGTTCCGGAAGTCGCCGGGGCGAAGTCCGACAGCCAGCTCTCCGCGGCGATGGGCATCCTCGAAAAAGCCGGGCTGGTCGACCGCGGCTACCGCAACAACAACCGCGGCTTCCTGCGCTTCACCGGCGATTTCGAATTCCTCGCTGCCGAACACGCCGAGCAATCGACGCAGCGCTCGCGTTTCATCGCCCGCTGCCTGGAACGGTTCGGCTTCGAGCTGCTGGAGAAAAAGGCGTTCACCTTCGACGAACTCGCCGAAGTGGCCGGGCTCAACGTCGACCAGGTCAAACGGGTTTTGAAAGCGCTCGACGGCGACTGCATCGAATGGACCGTCCCCTTCGCCGGACGCTGCACCGAACTCATCAAACCGGAGCAGGTTCAGGTCGACATGGACTACGAGGAGATGACCGGCAAACGCAATTTCGAACTCTCCCGGCTCGACGAGGTGTGCACCTACGCCCGGACCCGGCGCTGTCGCCAGGAGATGCTGACCGGCTACTTCGGCGAGGCGGCCGGGAGCTGGCGCTGCGGAAGCTGCGACAACTGCTCCGGCACCTCCGAATCGGGCGGAAGCATCCGCGAAGTGACCGACGCCGCCGAAGAGGGCGTGGTCCGCCGCATCCTCGAAGCGGTGGAGGATTTCGACGGCCGCATCGGCGCGGGGAAACTCAGCCAGATTCTCGCCGGAGGCAAGAGCGCGGAGCTGACCGGTCGCGGCTTCCACCGCAACCGCCACTTCGGACGGCTGGAAAACCTGAAACAGACCAAGATCATGGACTACCTCAAGGCGCTCGAACGCGGCGGTTACCTCGGCCGGGTCGAACGCGGCGACTTCCCCTGCCTCGAACTCACTCCGCGCGGCCTCGAAGTGCTGAACGAACACGCCAAAGCGAAGGTCGACCTGCCGCAACCGCGCCGGGAGCGCACACCGCGGGCAGAGCGCACGCCGCGAACGGAGCGCCGCCCCGCCGCACCGGAAAACCGCGACGACGACGGCGAAGGTTCCCTCTTCGAAGCGCTGCGAAAACTGCGGAAAACGATGGCCGACGAACGCGGTGTCCCGGCGTTCGCGGTACTCTCCAACGCGACGCTGGCCGAGCTGGCCGAGCAGCGGCCGCAGACGGTGAACGAGGCGATGGGAATCACCGGCGTCGGGCCGGTCAAGGCGGAGACAGTCATCCCGCGCTTTCTCGACCTCATCCGCGCCCGCAACGGGCGATAATGGCCGACAAATCGTCTCTCCGGGTTGCATTTCATCTCCCCCGATGATATGGTTATATCATTACAGCATGGAAATCAAACGGGAGCGCAGGAAACTTATGAAAAAGACGGGTTGCATCTGGATGGCCGTTATCTCCGCCGGGCTGGGTCTGCTGCCGATGGGATGCAGCACGCCGCCTCCGCCGCCGGCGTCGATCACCGGAACGGAGTTCAAAGGCAGCATCTGGAGCCAATATCAGAATAACGTTTCGATCGCATCCCAGGACGGCGGGCAATCCTTCGCGGTTCCCGGCGGAACGCTCTGGACGTTCGGCGACACGTTTCTCGGAACACGCGACGCCGACGGAATACCGAATTTTCAAGGCGGAAGCATCTTCAGCAGCATCGCCTTCCTGCCGGAATCCGCCAAAGGGTTCCCGCCGGCGCTGCATTACAAAACCGGTCCCGACAAAGTCGCCGTTTCTCCGCTTTCCCTGCTGCCCGAGGAAACGCCCGGAACCTATCTGATCTGGCCGCACGGCGGAATCTACGCCAACGGCAAAAGCTATCTTTACTACCACATCATCCAGAAGACCGGAAGCGGCTCCTGGGATTTCAAGGGCGTCGGCTCCGGACTTGCCGAAAGCAAGGAACCGCTGGGCGATTACCGGCGGCTTCATCCGAACGACAACTGGCAGTTTCCGGTCGCGCCCTCGCAGGTGATCGAGTACGGCGAATGGCTCTACCTCTATGAAATCGTCACCCGGAATGAAGAGGGCGCCGTGGCGCTCGCCCGGGTGAAAACCGCCCGGATCGCCTCCCCCGACGCCTATGAATTCTACAACCTGCCGACGAAGCAGTTTGTCAATGACAAATCGGCCGAAAGCGCCATCCTCCCTGCCGCCGGGCAGGTTTCGGTGGCGTTCAACTCCTACTGCAACGGCTGGCTGATGGCGGCGTCGAGCGACGTGGCGAATCCGCACGACATCGTGCTGTTCCTGGCCCCGGCTCCGGAAGGACCGTGGCAGTCCATCGGCAAAATCGCGGTTCCGGAAACCCGTCAGGGCAGGAAAGTGCAACTGGTCTACTGCGCCTATCTGCACCCGGAACTGTTCCGCGACGGCGGAAAGACCATCGCCATCACCTTCTCGGTCTACCTGGGCGACGACAATTTCGCCGCCAATCCCGAGCTGGTGGAGGCGACGCTCGAACTCACCCCGAAGAAAGGCGCCGCAAACTGAGGAAAGATGACGGGAGTGAAACAAATACACTCTCGATTTTCCCGGCGCCGGACTTGAAAAGCGGCCGAATCCGAAGTATACTCCCCTATGTCCGGAAGGGTTTCCCCCGGCCGGACGCAAACACTTAATCAGGGAGGGTATACTCATGCAACTGCACAGAATGGCTTCGCTCGCCGCCGCGCTCCTGACGGCGGGGACGCTCTCCGCCGCCGTCGTCTCGGTGAAACCGGTCACGATCAAGAACGCCGATTTCACCGAAGTCAAGGATGGCGCGCCGGTCGGCTGGTGGAAATCCAACGGACTTGCAGTGACCACCGGGAAAGAGGGCGACGCCACCTTCGTCACGCTGAAGGCGGAAAAGGACCTCGGCTACCCCTGCATCAGCCAGAACGTGCTTCAGGTCACGGACCTGCCCGAACTCAAGGAAGGGGAAGCCTACGAATTCGTCCTCTCCTACCGCCAGAAATCCGAAGGCGTGGCGAAGCGGGCTTTCGCGGGAATCGGGATTTTCGCCAAAGGCAAGCGTCTCTCCTACCGCGACGGCAAGAACTATCCGGGAACCTCGGATTGGCAGAAAACCGTATTGACGTACAAAGTGCCCAAGCTCCCGGACGGCGCCGACACCGTACGCATCACCTTCTATCTGAACGGCATCGGCAGCGTCAGCTTTTCCGACGTGAAATTCACCGTCAAGGTGGTCAACAGCGCAAAATAACCGGAACGGTTCTCTTGCGGAGGGAGTGATCCCTCCGCTTTTTTTTGTTTATCTTCGCTTCCTCCCTTGACAAAACGGTTCACATCTGGTATAATTAATTGTAACGAAACTGATATATATCGATAAAGATTGGAAATATTTATGAGTAAATATTCAGAAATTGCCGAGCTGGTGAAACGGAGAATCCAGCAGAAGGATTACGTGGTCAGTCACTTTCCCGGAATCCGCCGGCTGGCGGACGACACCGGCGTAAGCTACATGACCGCGCGGCAGGCGATGCTGAAACTGCTGGACGACGGAGTCCTGCTCCAGAAGGAAAACGGATATTTCACCGTCAACCCGCAGTGGAACCGGACGCGGACGAAATTCAAGGTCGCCTTTCTGACCCATCACCGTGCGTCGGACTACTACATCTGGGAGAACGCGGTGATGACGGCCGCCGAACAGCTCGGCGCGTTTTTCCGCCAGGTTTACTACACCCACGACGACGATCCGGTCATCGCCGAGGTGCTCTCCGGCGATTTCGACCTGGTTTTCTTCAAGCACAGCATCATGGAGAACGCCTACTGCCGGAATCTGGTGCTCAAACACCGGCGGAAAGTGGTCTCGCTCTTTCAGGACCTGACCGAATTCGGCATCCGTTGCTTCGACGGCCCTCCGCCGGAAGAGGCCGCCCGGCTGGCCGATCATCTCTACGAACTCGGACACCGCCGCTTCGCCGCGACGCGGGTCGCCGCCGACTCCGGCTCCGCGAGCGCGAAGATCGCCGCCTGGGAGCGCCGGCTGAACCAGTACGGGTTGAACAGCGCCACCTTCGACATCGACTGCCCCCACGCCAGCTACACGCTGATTCCCGCCTACGAGCAGGCGGATAAACTGCTGGACTCCGACAACCGGCCCACCGCGGTGTTCTGCTCCTCGCTGGAACTGGCCATCGGTCTTTGCCGCCGCTGCTTCGAACGCGGGCTGAAGGCGGGAGAGGACATCTCGATCTGCTCCTTCGGGCAGCCGGAGATGGCGCGGATGCACATCCCCTCCATCACCGTCATCGACCGCCCTCCGCCGATCGACGTCGCCGGGGAAATCATCTCCGACGCGATGAACGGAACCGACCGGCTGATGTACCGCTCGGGAATCGGCAACCTCATCGTCGGCGAATCAACCGGTCCGGTCAAATCATAACCTCAACCTCCCAAGGAAAGGAACCTGCCCCATGCAACGACAAACTTACACTTTCACACTTATCGAACTTCTGGTCGTGATCGCGATTATCGCGATCCTGGCCTCGATGCTGCTGCCCGCGCTCTCCCAGGCGCGCAGCTCGGCCAAGCAGGCAAACTGCCTCAGCAACCTCAAACAGTCGCTCAGCGGAATCAATTTCTACGCGAATGACCATCGCGATGTCTTCAACTGCATGATCAACCACACCGGCGGGAGTGAAAATTCCGACAACTGGGTCTCGACCATCTACGGCGGCGATTACTATCCGTTCCCCAAATACATCACCGACCGCCGCACGTTCGTCTGTCCGGCCGCGGTGATCGGCAAGGTCGTTCACCGCAACACCGCCTACGCCATGTACAACCGCCGCCGCGACGACACCTACTATTTGAAGAAGGAGGATTTCGGCGACATCGCGGTCAAGAACGCCAACGGATTCATCGCCTATTCCCGGCTCCGCTTCCGCAAACCGTCGCAGTTCGTGCTGCTGGCCGATTCCTATTGCGGATTGGCGTCCTCCCAGTATTACCAGCAGCCGTATTTCTATTTTTCGCCGATGAAAATCGACGATGGCCTGACCTCCGGGGCCGGGGTCTACCTCGCCCACCGCAGCCGCTGCAATACCGGGTACATCGACGGACACGCCACTTCGCTGAGCCGTCAGGAGCTGGCCGACTCTCCGGCAAAAATCACCAGCCTTTACGATCAAAACGGACTGAGGCTCCCGCTGTAACATGAAAACCGCCATACTCTCGCTGTTTGCCGCCGGTCTGTTCGCACTCGTTTCAGGTGCGGCGGAGCGCCGCGCGGAGCCGAATACCCTGCAAACGATTCTGAACCAGGCAGCCCCCGGCGACGATATCGTGCTTTCGCCCGGCGTCTATTACGGCCCCTTCGTCCTCGACCAGCTCGGGACGAAGGAGAAGCCGATCACCATCCGCGCCGACCGGACCGCCCGCGGCCGGGTGGTGCTGACCTGCGCCGACCGGAAGCTCCGGGAGAACCGGGTGAAGTGGAGCTGCGAAGACGAAACCCTCCGGCTCTATTCCGTCCCATTCGACCACAATCCGGTCCGGGTGCTCTACTCCGGCAGCGATCTCATGCCGTATTCGACGCTCGAGGGGCTCCGCAATTTCACGCTGCTGGAGGGATGCCCCGGCCCGCGGCACGGATTCTTTTTCGACCCCGGGGCGAAAAAACTCTACGTCAGGCTTCACGCCTCCAAATACGGTCCGTCCGATCCCAATCTGCACCGGATGGCGGCCGCCCCGGTCACCGCGCCCGGATACAACGGCGAAAAAATCTCCAGGCCGGAACACGCCTGCCTGACCGTCCGACCGAAAGGAGAAGGGCATATCCGCATCGACGGCATCACCTTCGAGACGCCCGGCGCCGCCGCGGTGCTCACCTTCGCCTCAGACGTGACTCTGAGCAACGCCTGGTTCGACGGCTGCCGCTTCGGAATCTTCGGCGGCGGGCCGAACGACGCACTCCCCGCCCGAGTGACGCTCGAACACTGTTTCTACCACAACCGCCCCTGCTTCGAGGATGTGGCCGACCTGATCGCCGAATACAGGGATACTCCGGTCATGAAGAAATACAGCATCTTCTGGTGGCACCGCAAGGGGAGCTACGGCGACCGCGAAGTCATGAAAAACTACGAGACCGGAATCGCCGGCGGCATCGGCGGAAACTGGATCATCCGCAACAACCTGATCTCCGACGCTTTCGAGGGGCTCTCCACCTGGGGAAATTCCTGGAGCAACGGCCTGGTGGTGGAGGACAATCTCTTTGAAAACGTCATCGACAACGCGCTGGAAACCGAGAACCACGCATCGAACATGACCATCCGGCACAACCTCTTCCGCAACTGTTTCGAGCCGATCTCCTGGCAGCCGCTGGACGGAACGCCCTGGCCGGGTCCGGTCCGCGTCTATGACAACCTCTTCGTCACAACGCCGGAATTCCGTGCAATCTGGCCCTGGCGCCCCTCGGTGTTCAAGCTCGGCGCGAGCGACCGCAACTGGACCAAGCCGCATATGACCGCCCCGAAAGACGGCAGCGGCCCGGTGTCCAAAACCTCGGTCACGATTCCCGGCGAAGGGTTCCTGGTCTATAACAACACCATCTTTTTCGAACACGGTTACTTCATGAGCACTCCGATGCCGATCGAACGCGAACTGGTCAATTTCCACTTCTTCGACAACATCTGCGTCGTCGCCGGATTCCATCGGATTCCCGAATACCGGGCTCCCCGGATCGGATTCGATCACAATCTGGTGTTCTTCACCGCCGGAACCAATCCCCAGGCCGAATTTCTCGCCGGCCCCGGCGGAAAAGTTCTGGCGGATCTCGCAGAGCTCAAACTCGGCCCCGATTTCGGGCCCGCCCTGCAGAGTCCGGCGGCGGAAAACGGAATCGCCTCGCCCCGCACCGCCGCCCGGCCCTACGTCGGAGCCGTCGCCCCCGGCGGCACGTGGAACCTGCCCCCCGTCGGCCCGGTCGAAGCGGGTCAGGAATAGAATAAGCCGGATGGCCCGCCTTCCGGCCGTGACTTGCGGATTCACCGCAAGCGGCAGCCCGAATCAGCAGCCTTTGGCGCGGAGGATGCGTTCCACCAACGTCGAGGTGGAGAAGCCGGGAATGAACGGTTTGAAGCAAATCTGCGTTCCCGCCGCTTCCAGCGCGGCGCGCTCGGCGGGGTCGAGCTTGTCGAGCGTGTAGTCGCCGCCCTTCACGTAGAGGTCGGCGGCGAGCTCGGCGAGTTCGCGGTCGCAGCGCTGCCCGTCGAACACCACCGTCGCATCGACGCAGGCCAGCGAGTTCAGCATATAACAGCGGTTGTACTGGTCCACGATCGGCCGCGTCTCGCCTTTCAGCGCCCGCACGCTCGCATCGGAGTTGACCAGCACCAGCAGCGCGTCGCCGAGCTCCCGGCTCTCATAAAGGTATTCGGCGTGGCCGCGATGCAGGATGTCGAAGCAGCCGTTGGTGACGACCAGACGCCGCCCCTCCCCGCGGAGACGCGCCCGCCACGCTTTCGCCTCTTCGAGCGTCAGGATTCCAGCAGCGGGGTTCTTACTCATCGCCGCTCTCCGCCGCGTCCTCTTCCATCGGGCGGACGATCACCCCCGCCTCGTGCAGCAGCGCCGTCGAGACGTCGTCGATCGTGTAACGGGTATGAAACACCACTTCGCGGATTCCGGCGTTGATGATCATCTTCGCGCATTGCAGGCACGGGCTGTACGTGGTGTAGAGCGTCGCGCCCTTGACCGCGATGCCGTGGTAGGCGGCCTGCACGATGGCGTTCTCCTCGGCGTGGCTGCACAGGCATTCCGACAGTCCGGTGCCGGACGGCGCGTCGGAGTTGCAGCGCGGGCAGCCGCCGTCACAGCAGTTGCGAACGCCGCGCGGCGTGCCGTTGTAGCCGGTCGAAATAATCCGGCAATCCCGCACCAGGACCGCCGCGACCTGGCGGCGGCTGCAGTTGCTGCGGCTGGCCGCCACATGGGCGATGCTCATGAAATAATGGTCCCAATCGGGACGTTTGCGGGTGGTCATGGTCTCTTTTTTTCCTCCGTTTCAACTTGCACTTTCTCCCGGGTGTCCTGCCGGTCGGAAAGTGCAAACTGCAGAATGGTGATGACCAGCAGAAACAGAAACGCCTGCGCGACCAGAATCGCCGCAGTGCGGAAGTCGCCCCAGAACACCGGCAGCATCCCCATCCCCACGCAGAGCGCCATCAGATGCACCAGCAGCACCGCCTGCCGCCGCGATAACCCCATGCGGACGAAGCGGTGCGAAATGTGGTTGTGGTCGCCGATCCAGAACGGCTTCCCTTTGCAGGTGCGGATCAGCACCACCATCCCGGTGTCGAAAAGCGGCAGCGCCAAAATGAAGATCGGAATGAGCACCGGGAAGCGCGAAAGCGAAAAATCGACGCCGAACCAGCTCACCCCCGCCGAAATCACCGCCGCCAGGTAGCCGAGAAAGTGGCTGCCGGAGTCGCCCATGAAAATCACCGCCGGGTTGGCGTTGTAGTACCAGAAGCCGACGCAGACGCCGCAGCTCAGCGCCGCCAGCACCGCGATGAAGAACTGGCTGTTGAGCGCCGCGATCACCGTGAAAAACCCCATGGCAATGGCGATGGTTCCCACCGCCAGCCCGTCCATGTTGTCGAAGAAGTTGATCGAGTTCATGAGCAGCATGATCCAGAAGATCGAAACCGACCAGACCAGCACCGGGTTGGTGAAGAAGATGTTGACCCGGACGCCGCCCAGCCAGACCGCCATCACCGCGATCAGGAACTGGCCGCCGAATTTCATCCCCGCCGAAAGCGCGTGCTTGTCGTCCACCAACCCGAGCAGCACCGCGAAAAACGCTCCCAGCACCAGAAACCCGAGTTGTTTCAACGCCATGTGAATTCCGGAAAGATGCACCGAGAGCGCGCCGGAAAATCCCGGCAGCGTGTCGCCGCCGTAGAACGCGGCGGCCAGCCCGCAACCGAGACAGACGATCCAGCCGGTGAACATCGCCGCGCCGCCGAGCAGCGGCGTCGACCGGGCGTGCCCCTTGTGGTTGGATTGCGGCGTATCCATGAATCCGAGCCGCCGGGCGATCCAGCCGAAGACCGGCGTACCGATCAGCGTCGAAACCGCTCCCGCGAGAAACGCGAAACAATCAATCTGTATCCAGACCGGCATCGTCACCTCAACTCACCCCCGTTGTCCTGCGCACGTATTCAAACAGAAAAATCGTCGCCGCCTGCGCCGCGTTCAGCGATTCGTAATTGCCCGGCATCGGAATCATCACCCGCCGCGCCCCGGCGAGCGGCGCGACGCCGTTCGCCTCGCCGCCGATCACGACGACGCTGCGGCGATAGAGATCCGGAGCCGTAAAACAGCTCTCCCCGCCGTGCGGATCGGTCAGCCAGACTTCGGGATATCCGAATTTGACCGCCTTCTCCCGCAGTGCCTCGAGCGTCTCGAAGCCGCGGAGTTTGAGCGCGAACTGCGCCCCCATCGCCGCACGGATGGTTTTATCACCATAAGGGTCGACCGACCCTTTCGTATACCAGAGCTCCGAAAGCCCCGCCGCCCGGAGCGTCCGGCAGACCGTGCCGAAGTTGCCGGGGTCGCCGAGACGGTCGAGCGCAAACAGAAACGGATCGGCGGGCGCCTCATCATCGGAGGGCTCGGGCGGAACCGCCGCCACAACCAGCACCCCCTGCGAACTCACCGTGCCGGAGAGCTCCCGCATCTTCGCCTCGGAAACCGGGAAGAACTCCCCCGGAATCTCCGGCAGCGCCGCCGCCCCCGCCTCGGTCGCCACCGTGAAGCGGACCAGTTCGGGGGCGCGCATGAACAGTTCGCCCGCCGCCCGGACTCCCTCACACACGCAGCACTCCGCCTTGCGGCGGCCGTGCCGGGTGTAAAGCGAACGGATCAGAGACTCCTGCTTGCGGGTCAACTCCATGACGGCTCCGTCCGGCTCAATGCCCGGCGGGTTCCGCAACGGCCGGACCGTACTCGCCCGCTTCGATCGCGCGGAGCAGCGCGGCCGACTGGTCGTCCCACTGATCGGAGACGCTCTGCGGCGGGTCGTTGGGACGGGCCGCAGCCAGCAGCCCGATCGCGGCCTTGAGCTGTTTCTGCGTCACGAGCAGACGGCCGGCCGCATAACGCGCCTCGGCGCGAACCGCCGTCGGAGCGGTCGTCAGGCCCGCCAGTTCCGAAAATTTCGCCACGGCGTCGGCCGTCTTGCCGGAGAGTTCCAGCACGTACCCTTCCGTCAGCGCGGCCCCAGCCGCCAGGGAGGCGTCGCCGTCGGCATCGCCGATCAGTTTGAGCTGGGCGATCGCCTTGTCATAATTCTTCGCCTGGATGAGCATTACCGCCAGGCGGAAGCGGGCGGGAGCCGTCGCGGGCGAATCGGCATGGTCGGCCAGCGCTTTTTCGAGCGTTTCCACCGTCGCCGCACCGGCGAGCGCTTCGCGGGCCTCGCGCGCCACCTTCTTCTGGTGCGCCGCCGCCCAGCTGATCGCGGAAATCAGAATGGCCATACCGACCGCGGTCGCGGCGATCGGCTTCCAGTAGGTGATGAATCCGTGGCCGAGCCGTTCGAAATCGGTCATGATCGCTTTCGAAATTTCAGCGTCGAGCGCCTTTTTCTTGTCCACCGTCTTCGCCATGAAAAGTTCCTCCGTAGTTGAAAAAACGTAAAATCCGTTTGAAATCAATGATGCGAAAAGATGCGTTCCGGCGCGTAATAGAGCGCCACGCCGAGTTCGTTGGCGCGCTTGATCACATCCGCGTCACGCAGCGAGCCCGAGGGAGCGATGATCGCCGTGACTCCCGCCTTGGCGGCGGTTTCGACGCCGTCCTCGAAGGGGAAGAAGCCGTCGCTCGACATGACCGAGTCCTGAAGCACGCCGGAGCCGGAATACTTCTGGCTGAACTTGGCGATCGCCTGCTCGATGGCGCCCACCCGGTCCTGTTCGCCGGTGCCCACCGAAAGCGTCTGGCCGTCCTTCATGATGACCACGCCGTTGGAGCGGACGCTGAGGTTGATGTACCAGGCGGCGAGCAGGTCGTGCTTCTGCTGTTCGGTCGCCTCGACCGTCGACTTCTGGAATCCGCTGCGCTTGTTCTCGGCTTCGGCCGGAACCAGGTCTTCGATGCCGTGCAGCGAAGTGAGAAGCGGCTGGGCGACTACCAGCGAGCCGTCGGCCAGGACTTTCATCGTGTTGTGTTCCGGCTTCCCCTCCCCGACGTAGCGGGGCAGCGTCGAAATCGCGCCGCAGCGGATGATCCGGATATGCTTGTTGAGCTTGTAGGTTTCGCCGTCGTTGAAGATGTCGAGCACGCCCGGCGCGAAGGAGGGAGCCACCACGCATTCGACGAAGGTCCCCATGATCTCCCGCGCGGTCTCGGCGTCGAGCTCGGTGTTGAAGGCGACCACGCTGCCGAACGCGGCCCGCGCATCGGCGTCGCGCGCTTTGAGGTAGACCGACTTCACACTTTCGCCGGGCAGACCGACCGCCGCGCCGGAGGGGTTGACGTGCTTCATCACCGCGCAGGCGGCGCGGTCGAAGAACTTGACGATGTTGAGCGCGTAGGAGATGTCTTCGAGGTTGGTCTGCGAAAGCCCGCTCTTGCCGTTTTTCATGATTTCCATGCCGCCGATCGCGCCGGCCTCCCCCTCCGGCCGGTAATAGCAGGCGGACTGGTGGGGGTTGGTTCCGTAGCGCAGGTCGTCCACTTTGACGTAACGTTTTGCGCCGATGGTGATTTCCGCCGGGAAGTCTCCGACATGTTTCGAAAGGTAGCTGTCGCGGGTCAATTCTTTTGCCATGATCTCGTTTCCGTTAAGTTTCAAAAAAAATCATATCGTAAAATATATCACCGGTTGAACTTTCCGGCAAATGGAGCTATCTTCTTTTTGCGAGGAAAAACGAAAATTATGGCAAACAAAGCACTGAAACACTCATACCGCGGATTTTTCATCCCGCCGGCCGCACTCATCCACGAGGAGATCTGAAGCATTGTCGATGCACATCTATGACAGTTACCGCGAACGCTTCCCGGTGATTCTGCGCAACCTCGAAAACGCGCACCGGAACGGGAGGCTCTCGCACGCGTTCCTGCTTCAGGCGGATTCCGACAAAGCGCGGCGCGAGTTCGCCGTCGCCCTCGCCCAGCTCGCCGCCTGTCCGAACAGTCGCGACGGCCGCCCCTGCGGAGAGTGCCGGGTCTGCCGCCAGATCGCCGACGGGAGCTACTCCGAACTCTACACCCTCTCCCCGGTCGGCAAGATGTACGAGGTCAAAGTCGGCGACCGCACCAATCCCGATCCCAACACGCTGCGTTATTTCGAACGGCAGTTCCACCTGACCGGAATCGCCGGGGGGCGGCGCAAGGTCGGAGTCATCTACGACGCCGACCGCATGAACGAAGAATCCCAGAACGCGCTGTTGAAAACGCTCGAAGAGCCGCCGCCCGAAACGCTGCTCGTTCTCGCCACCGGGAACCCCGCCGCACTGCTGCCGACCACCCGGTCCCGCTGCCAGCTGCTGCCGCTGTTGACCAACCGCTGCGAATATGAGTTCCCGGGGTTCGCGGAACTCGCCGGGGCGCTCAATCTGCTGGCGACCGGGGCGCGCGGCGATCTCGCGCTCGCCGAAGAGCAGGCCACCGTGCTCTGCAACGTGGCGGCGAACCTGAGCAGCGACGCCACTGAAAAAAGCGCCGCCGAATGGGAGGGGCGGATCAACGCCGCCGCCCAGGCCGGAGACTCCTCGCTGGTCAAGCGCGTCGAAGCGCTGGCCCTCGACGCCGGATACGGCGCGTACCGCAAAGAGCGCGGGCAGTTCCTGAGCGCAATCCACACCTTCGCTTCGCAGCTTTATCTGCTCTCCTCCGGCATTCCGGCGGACGAACTGCCGAACCCGGAACTGTTCCCGGCGGGAACGCCGCAGCAGGTCGACCCCAAACTCGGGGAACTCATTCTGCGCGAGGCGGAAGAGCTGCTGTTCACGCTCCGCTTCAATGTCAACGAAGAACTGGCGCTGCGCACCTTCGCGGTCAACGCAGCCATGAAATAAAAGGAAAATCGGACACATGAAAAAACTGTTCGGAACGGACGGAATCCGCGGAAAAGCCAACCAGTACCCGATCACCCCCGAACTGGCGCTGCTCGTCGGCAAGGCGACGGCCAAGGTTCTCGGCGGCGCCCACCGGCGCGTCATCGTCGGCAAAGACACCCGCGTCTCGGGGTACATGCTCGAAACCGCCATCACCAGCGGCCTGCTCAGTATGGGCATGGACGTCCTCTCCGTCGGCCCGATGCCGACTCCGGCGGTCGCCCACCTGACCAAATCGATGGGCGCGGCCTGCGGGGTCATGATCACCGCCAGCCACAACCCGGCCGGCGACAACGGAATCAAGATCTTCGCCGAAGACGGCTTCAAACTCCCGGATTCGGTCGAACTCGAAATCGAAAAGGAGATACTCGGCGGCAAACTCGGCGAAGAGGGCGTCCCCGGCGAAAGCATCGGCAAAGCGTACCGCATCGAGGATGCGCGCGGCCGCTACATCTCCTACGCCAAGGGCTCGGTGCGCGACCTCAGTCTGCGCGGACTCAAGATCGTGCTCGACTGCGCCAACGGCGCGGCCTACTCGATCGCCCCGATGATCTTCCGCGAACTCGGCGCCGAAGTGATCGAGACTGCGGTGAAGCCGGACGGGCTCAACATCAACGCCGGCTGCGGCGCGCTCCACCCGGAAAACATGGGCCGCCTCGTCCGCGAGCATCACGCCGACGTCGGGATCGCCCTCGACGGCGACGCCGACCGCGTCATCTTCTGCGACGCCGAAGGCAATGAGGTCAACGGCGACCGCATCATCGGCATGATTGCGCTGGCTTACCAGAAGGAAAAGAAGCTCGTCTCCGACACCGTGGTCGTCACCAGCATGAGCAACCTCGGGTTGATGCGGGCGATGAAGCAGGCCGGAATCAAGGTCGAAGTCACCGACGTCGGCGACCGTTACGTGATCGAACGGATGCGCGCAGGCGGCTTCAACGTCGGCGGCGAGCAGTCCGGGCACATCATCTTCCTCGACTACGCAACCACCGGGGACGGCATCATCACCGCACTGCACGTGCTGAAGCACCTGAAGGAGTCCGGCCGGCCGCTCGCCGAGCTGGCCAAGTTCATGACCGTCTTCCCGCAGCAGCTCAAATCGTTCGCCGTGGCGCGCAAAGTTCCGCTCGCGGACCTGACCCATCTTCCGGCGGAGATCGAGGCGTGCGGAGCGGCGCTCGGCGACTCGGGGCGCACCATCGTGCGCTATTCGGGCACCGAGAACAAAATCCGCATCCTCGTCGAGGCGGAGAGCGACGAAGACGTCCGGATCTGGGTCGAACGGCTCACCGTCGCCGCGAATCGCGAACTGAACAACAACTGAACGGAATCTGAAAAGACGTTCAGGTTCGGACAATTCCGGCATTTTCATAAATTCCGCTGTGGCAAAACCAAGGAAGCGGAATTATATTAACGCCGTTCTTTTTGATTTTTTTCAACCTTAAAACAGGGATTCATCAATGAAGTGTGTCGTACTTGCGTACCATAACATCGGACGCGCCGGAATCGAGGCGCTCCTCCAAAACGGCTTCGAAATCAGCGCGGTATTCACGCATCAGGACAATCCGAACGAAAACATCTGGTTCGGATCTGTCGCGGAGCTGGCCGGCGAGTACAACATTCCCGTTTTCGCCCCGGAAAGCATCAACCACCCGGTCTGGATCAACCGCATCAGCGCGATGAAGCCGGACTTCATCTTCTCCTTCTACTACCGCGACATGATCGGCGAAGAGCTGCTGGCGATTCCGGCCAAGGGCGCGATCAACCTGCACGGTTCGCTGCTGCCGAAGTACCGCGGCCGCGTTCCGCTCAACTGGGCGATCATCAACGGCGAAACCGAAACCGGCGTCACGCTCCACTACATGACGAAGAAAGCCGACGCGGGCGACATCATTTCCCAGGAAAAGATCGCCATCGGCGACGACGACAACGCCAAAACCCTCTTCGACAAGGCGACCGCCGCGGCGAAGACCATGCTGGCCCGCGAACTGCCGAAGATCGCCGCCGGAACCGCCTCGCGCACCCCGCAGGACGAGTCGAAGGCGACCAAGTTCGGCGGCCGCAAGCCCGCCGACGGCGAAATCGACTGGTCGAAGAGCGCCAAAGAGGTCCGCAACCTGATCCGCGCGGTCACGAAACCGTATCCGGGCGCGTTCAGCTTCCTCGGCGACCGCAAGTGCTTCTTCTGGTCGGCCGACGTGGTCGTGCCGGAACGCAAGGCGGCGCCGGGAACCGTGCTCTCGGCGGCCCCGTTCACCGTCGCCTGCGGCGAAGGTGCGCTGCGCATCCGCACCGGCCAGCTTGAGGGCGGCGTGTTCATGACCGGCGACCAGCTCGCCTCCGACGCCCGCATCGTCCCGAACATGGTGTTCGGCGCGAACCCGAAGAAACTGCGCGAACTCGGCCGCAAGAAGTCGGTGCTGATCCTCGGCGTCAACGGCTTTATCGGCAGCCACCTGTCGGAACGGCTGCTCGAATCGGGCAAATACGAAGTCTACGGCCTCGACCTGCGCAGCAACTACATCGACCACCTGCTCGGCCGCGAGGGGTTCCACTACCGCGAAGGCGATATTTCGATCCACAGCGAATGGATCGAATACCACATCCGCAAGTGCGACATCGTGCTGCCGCTGGTGGCGATCGCCACGCCGATCGAATATACCCGCAACCCGTTGCGCGTCTTCGAACTCGACTTCGAAGAGAACCTGCGGATCGTGCGGTACTGCGTCAAATACAACAAGCGGATCGTCTTCCCCTCGACCAGCGAAGTCTACGGCATGTGCCAGGACCCGCAGTTCGACGAAGACAACTCCAAGCTCATCACCGGGCCGATCCGGATGCAGCGCTGGATCTACTCGACCAGCAAGCAGCTCCTCGACCGGGTGATCTGGGCCTACGGCGCAAAGGGCCAGCTCCAGTTCACGCTGTTCCGTCCGTTCAACTGGATCGGACCCCGGCTGGACAGCCTGACCAGCGCCCGCATCGGTTCGTCCCGCGCGATCACCCAGCTGATCCTGAACCTGGTGCAGGGTTCGCCGATCCAGCTGATCGACGGCGGCGAACAGAAGCGCTGCTTTGTGGACATCAAGGAAGGCATCGAGGCGCTTTACCGCATCATCGAGAACAAGGACGACAAGTGCGCCGGGGCGATCATCAACATCGGCAACCCCGACAACGAGGCGAGCATCAAGGCGATGGCCGAAATGCTGGTCGAGAAGTTCGACAAGCACCCGCTCCGCTCGAAGTTCCCCCCGTTCGCGGGCTACCTCGTGGTCGAGTCGGGCGCGTTCTACGGCAAGGGCTACCAGGACGTGCAGCACCGCGTGCCGTCGATCCGCAACGCCAAGCGTTTGCTGGACTGGGCGCCGGATATCCAGCTCGAACAGTCGATTGAAACCACGCTCGACTTCTTCCTCGAAGAGGCGATCAAGTCCGGCGAATTCAATCTCGACTGAGCAAAAATGAAGACCATCGCGCTCCGCATCGACGTGGACACGCTCCGCGGTACCGCCCGCGGCGTTCCGCGCCTCTGTGAGATCCTGAAAAAACACGGCGTCCGGGGGACCTTCTATTTTTCGGTCGGCCCGGACAACATGGGACGCCATCTCTGGCGTCTCCTCAAGCCGTCGTTTCTCTGGAAGATGCTGCGTACCGATGCGGCGGGGCTTTACGGCCCCGAAATCATCCTGATGGGCACCGCCTGGCCGGGGCCGAAAATCGGCAAGCGCTGCGCCGACGTGATCCGCGACGTCATGAAAGCCGGGCATGAAATCG
Source organism: uncultured Victivallis sp. (assembly GCA_964435365.1). Taxonomy (GTDB): domain Bacteria; phylum Verrucomicrobiota; class Lentisphaeria; order Victivallales; family Victivallaceae; genus Victivallis. The sequence goes on from CAYSZM010000036.1 coordinate 24,869, forward strand.
GCTTCCACGCGTGGGACCACCACAAGGCGCAGGCGAAACTGACGACGATGAGCGAAGTGGAGATGTCCGACGAAATCGAAAAGGGGCTGGCGTTCCTGGCCGGAGTCACCGGCGGGATCGTCCGTACCAGCGCCGCCCCCGGCTGGCGGACCAACGACCGGCTGCTCGAAGTCAAGGCGAAATTTCCGTTCGACTACAACAGCGACTGCCGCGGCACGCACCCGTTCTACCCGGTGGTGAACGGGAAGAAATGCGCACAGCTCCAGATTCCGGTGACGCTGCCGACCTACGACGAGGCGCTCGGCCGCGACGGCGTCACCAACGAGAATTACAACGACCGCCAGATCGAACTGCTGACGGAAGAACATCCGAACGTGCTCACCATCCATGCCGAGGCGGAGGGCGGCAAGTGCGCGGAGATGTTCGATGAGTACCTCACCCGCGTGCTGAAACTCGGCTACGAAGTGATTCCCCTCGGCGAACTCGCCGGACAGGTGAAATCGACCGCTCCCGAAGGCCGCATCGAACTCGCCGAATTCCCCGGCCGCGAAGGCGTCCTCGCCGTCCAGGTTTGATGCCCGCACCCCTTTCACGGTGAAAAATTCCGATTTTTTCCGGAGAAACCATTGACTTTATTGAAAACTTTTGCCATACTATATTAAAAGGTTTCACAGCAAAAAGAGGAAGCGATGGCAAAGACGGTCAATATCAAAGAACTGGCGAAATATTGCGGAGTCTCTCCGGCAACGGTATCCCGGGTATTTTCCGGCGGGTACAAACCCGGCTCCCCCACCCGGGACAAGGTGCTGGAGGCGGCGCGGAAGTTCAATTACACGCCGCAGCAGACCTCAAACAAGAAGAATATCGCCATCATCATCCGGGAATCGGAGATTCTCGGGCCGCCGTCATGGTTTGCCGGAATGCTGGTCAACTCGCTGCTGCGGACGATTTACAAAGCCGGGTACAGCGCGCACCTCTGCGAATCGGGCGATATCGAATTGCTGCAGCCGAACTTCATCGCGGCGGCGGTTTCGGTGAACTGGATGCCGACTGAAACGGCGTTCGAACAGCTGGTGAGTCAGAAGAAGCCGGTGATCGCAATCAATTCACGCTTTCCGTTCGCCCACAGCGTCTGCACCGACCACGAGGAGGGCATCCGGCTGGCGATGCGCCGCCTGATCGAGTGCGGCCACCGCCGAATCGGTTTTCTGAACATCAAAAACTACACCTGCGGCTGGGGCGAGCAGAGCCGCGACATCGGCTACCGCACCGCGCTGGAGGAAGCGGGAATTCCGTTCGACCCCCTGCTGGTCTGCTACGACGCCCACGGCATGATTTCGCTGGACGGGCTCAGCGCGCTGCTCCGACGCGACATCACGGCACTGGTCTGCGCCCACGAAGACTGGGCGGCGCCGTTGCGTTATTATCTTGATATCCTCGGCAAACGCATCCCGGACGACCTCTCGGTCATCACCGCGGAAGTTCCCGGACTCTCGGAATGGATGTCCCCGCCGTACAGCACGATCGCCCAGAATACCCAGGAGATTGCGGAGGCCGCCGTCTGCCTGATTCAGGAGCTGATCGACCGGCCCGAAGCGGAGTTTCAGCACCGGCTGCTGCCCTACCGGTTTATCGAGCGCAACTCCATCCGGTCTCTGTAATTTTGCGAAAAGTTCGTCTTTTTACGGTTCCTCTCTTGACTTTAAAAGAAACCTTTGTCATAATATATAAAAAGGTTTCATATGACGATTTCAACACGGACCAACCCGGAGGAAGCAGAAATGAAAAAAAGATTTACACTGATCGAACTTCTGGTCGTAATCGCGATCATCGCCATTCTGGCGGCGATGCTGTTGCCGGCACTCAACCAGGCGCGGGGACGGGCGCATCAGATCAAATGCGTCTCGTCCCAGAAACAGATTGCCGGCGGACTCCAGCAGTATGTCGGAGACTTCAAGGACTATCTGCCGATTTCACGCAACTGGATCTACGACTCGCTGACCGTCGAAGACCGGGAGATCGCATTGTGGAGCGCGAAAAAAGGATATATGAACATGGGACTGGGGCTGCTGATTCAAACCGGAATCATCGGCAGTCTTTCGGGAACCAACCAGCCGGGCCTGCCCTACTGCGCCGGAGGCTGGAACCGGACGCCCCTGTTCTTCTGCCCCAACGCAAAATCGACGATCCGCACGGACAACCCCGCCTCCCCGCGGGACGGAGTCAACGGCATGTGGATGGCGCAAAACTATATTTACGACCGTGATTCCACCAACTGCACCGCCGGAATGTTCAACAGCAAGTTCGGCAAGACGGGCGGCCGGAAGGTTCTGGTCATCTGTTGCACCGCGGGAATCGGGCTCGACGATCAGGCCCATCAGGGCGGCACCACCGTCGCAGTGACCGATGGAAGCGCCAAGTGGATTTCCGGTAAAATCTACCGCAGCACCGCCGGAACCAGAATCGACCGCTACAAAGCGATCGACGCCACCCTCTAAATGCCCGCCGGAGATCAGAAAATCATGACGATCAAACAGACAACTATCGGCATCATCGCTCTTCTTCTGGCGGTGTTCACGGCAAGCGGCGCCTCATTCCCCGTTTCTTTCGATGCGCCATGGCAATTCACCAACGGGCCGGAATTCCCCGGAGCAACCGGATCGTTCACCGCGGATAAGAATATGCTCCGCAACGACATGCCGACCGGACTGCTCGACGCGGATTTCACCGGGGGCGGCAATTACGTGGGAATCCGCCGCAATGCGGACAAGGGATTCGACCGGCTGTCGCTCGATGTGATGACCGCCACCCGGAAACTCGGGGTTCTGGTCACCGACATTGACGGCCAGTGGTTCTACTTCGAACTCCCGCTTTCCGGCAACGGGGAAGCGTGGCAGCCCGTCAAGCTGGACTTCGCCGATGCCGGGTTGAAAAGCACGGCCCACGGCGGCGGCAAAAACGACGGAATCATCCGGTTCCCGCTCCGCGGATTGCTGTTCCGGGTCGGCACAGCGAAGGACCTGATGAAATTCACGGTCCGATTCGGCAATCTGCAACTGGAAGACAGCAAGGCGATTCCCGTAGCCAAAGCGGAAGTCCCCGGCGGGCTGTTCCTTGAAACCGAATCGCCGCAGTTCCGGCTGGACGCCCCGGTTCCCGGTCTGCGCTATGAAGTCCGGAACTGGAAGGGAGAACGGGTCGAAGGCGGAGTCTGGCCGGAGAACAGCGCCGCACCGCTCCCGCTCCCGCGCCTCCAGCCGGGACGGTATATGCTGAGTTTCTCTTCTCCGGGCGGGAAAGCGCCGGAATCGTGCGATTTCTCCATTCTCGGCGACTTCCGCTTCCCGGTTTCGGGAAACTGCTCCTATGCGCTGGACGTTGCCTCGGAGTGTATTCCATCTGTAGGAAAATGCGGACGCAACCATGAAGACGGAGTCCGCTTCTTCGCAGATCTTGCCCGGCGAACCGGAATCCGAATGGTCCGTGACCGATTCAACTGGGCGGTTTGGCAGCCGGTCGGCGGGGAAGTTCCCCGCCTTGATTTTTTTACGGCCATGCAGAATCTCTTTGCCGACAACGGCCTCGCATCCTGCGTCACATTCCACACCGCGCCGCGCTGGGCACGGGAGAACGATCAGGCCAAACTCCCGAGCGATCCGGTCGCCGTCTATCGGTTTCTGGAAACAATGTCCCGAAAATACGGACGTCAGGTGATATGGGAGTTCTGGAATGAACAGATGTTGAGCTGTTTCTCCATCGAACCCGCCTGGGAATTCGCCACGATGATGAAGGCCGCCGGCCTGGGAGCAAAAGCCGGAGCGCCGGAAAATCCGCTCCTGCCCGGAGCCTTCTGCCCGCCGTTCGAGAACGACTACAACCGGACGATCATGGCGAACGGGGTGGCCGCCTATTTCGATATCTTCAATATCCACTGTTACGAACCTCTGCAAAAATACCCGGAACTCGTCGGCGGAGCCCGCAAGCTCCTGAAGGATTACGGCGTCGGCGCAATGCCGGTCTGGGTGACCGAAAACGGCACACGCGCCGAGGGCCCCGGAAAACAGAGAGATCAGAACCGCAAAGAACATTCCGCCGGTCAGGAAATGATCCAGGCGGAGTTCGCCGTCAAATCTCAAGTGCTGATGCAAAGTCTCGGAATCGCCAGAACCTTCACCTTCGTTCTCCCCCCGTACAATGAAGGGGACGGGGTGAAGGTGTGGGGCCTGGTCCGGTTCGACTACACGGCAAAACCGGGACTGGCCGCCCTCGGGACACTGATCCGTCAACTCGGTGCGGCGCAATATCTCGGCGAGGCGGAACTGCCGGAAGGAATCCGCGGCTTCCTGTACCGGCAGCCGGACGGTTCGCAAAGCATGGTATACTGGAGCAACTCCGAGCTGGACACCGAAGACGACAGCAGATTCGGAATCGAGCCGGACAATCTCCATCCCCGGAAATTCGAACTGTCGGCCAAAGCCCCGGTCCAGACCGCCGACCTCTTCGGCACACCGGGAACACTGAAACCGGATCGCGGAATCCTCAGGCTCGAAGCGACCCGTTACCCCGCCTATCTCGGCAATCTCGACGAGCTGAAAATGAAACGGCAACCCGAACCGGAGCCTAACGCCCAGCCCTCCCCCTGCGAAAAGGCCGTCGTCCTGCAATTCCGCTATCCGCACGGGGAGACCTTCGACATCGACTCCTTCGCCCGTGACCGGCTGATCGTCAACCGCCCGCCCCATGATGAGACACTCACGCTGACCGTCTGGAATCTCGGAAACACGGTGGAAAAAGGAACGCTGGAAATTTCGGACCGGAAAATTGCCGGATTCCCGGCCGAACTGGAGATTCCGCCGTTTGAATCGCGGCAGATCGCCTTCTCGCTGCCCGATTCCGCCGACGCGCTCTATTCCGAGTTGACGGTCGGCGGACGGTTCAACGGACGGCCGATCTCGCCTCTGGTCGTGCCGCTGCTCCGCCGGGACCTGCTGGTTCCGGACTCCGCGACCCCGCTGCCGTTTGCGGCGGACCCGGCAAACTGGCAGAAGAACAGTTCCGGCGAGATGAACATCTCACCGGGGGAGACCGGCAACGCGGTCCGGTTCGACACCACCTTTCAACCTGGAATCGACCGCTGGGTATACCCCGCGCTCTCCCTGCCGGAAGGAATCTCGCTCAAAAACGCCATCTCGCTCGAATTCGAAATCAAGTCGCAGCAGGGAGCGCACACCCACGTCGTCATGTTCCCCGATTCCACTGCGGATGCGGCCAGCAATCGATATATCACCTACCAGTTGAAACCGGGAGACTGGCAGAAATGCACCGTCCGCCTCCCGCCGGGAACGGAGAACGGCCGACTGATCCGGATCGGGATGAACCCGGACACCCTGTCCGCCTCCTATCAGCTCCGCAATCTCTCCCTCCATTACGGAAAATTCAAAGGCGAACCGGCCCGCTGATTCGGAATTCCGCCGAAACGAAATTCAACGAAGACGAAGGGAGGCGCTTCGCCCTCCCTCCGAACCACCCTCCCGACCGGCAGGGTGCCGGTGCCGGGTAACGACGCATTTGTTTTTGTCGTCGACAAAAACAAATGCGTCGGACTGTTTAATGACAGGACGCAGTAGCCGACTACACTCAACGTTGCTGCCCGAATTCTCCCGGCCCCGAACATAGCAGCCCGGCACAATAGCGCGGTAGGCGCCGCGCAGCGGATGTGAGAGAACCGCACGG
>CAYSZM010000037.1:0-30540 GCA_964435365.1 uncultured Victivallis sp.
CCTCCCTTGCTCCCACGATCTGGAAAGCGAGGGGGGGGTTAAGGCTTGCGATGAACCTTGCCGAATACCTTCATTACCTGCTGGAGGTCGGCCCAAGCGTCGCGCTTGGCGGATTCCTGCCGGAGCAGGAAAGCGGGGTGGAAGGTCGGCATGACGGGGATGCCGTCATAGCCGAGCCATTTGCCGCGGAGCCGGGTGATGCCTTCGCGCTTGCCGAGGAGGAAATTGACGGCAGTTGCGCCGAGAAGGACGATGACTTCGGGACGGATCAGCTCAATCTGACGTTTGAGATAGCCGATGCAGGCCGCCGCTTCGTCGGGGGACGGCACCCGGTTCCCGGGGGGGCGACACTTGACGACGTTGGCGATATAGACTTCTTCGCGCTGGAATTGCATGGCGACGATCATTTTATTGAGCAGCTGGCCTGCTTTGCCGACGAACGGACGGCCCTGCATGTCCTCGTCGTAGCCGGGGCCTTCGCCGATGAACATCAGTTTGGCGTGGGGGTCGCCTTCGCCGAAGACGACGTGGTTGCGGGTTTCGGCAAGGGGACAGCGACGACATTCGAGGACGATCGGGCGCAGTTCGTCGAGCGAGGCGACGTTGAGGGAAGCGGGGGGCGGAGCGATCCGGGAATTCGGCGCTTCCGGCGGGGCTGCGGCGGCGGACGGGGCCGGGCGCGGGAATTCCCGCGGACGCGGCGGGGGCGGCGGCGGAACCGCATGGAGCACGGGACGCGGCGCGGCGGCGCGCGGCGGCGGCTGAGGCGAAGGCGTGGAATCGGTCATGAATTCCCGCATCACTTCGGGGTCGACGACCTGCCCCGGATGCGTCTCCCCTTCCCGCTGGATGCACTCGATCAGACTTGCGAAAAACTCCTGCGCCATCGTTCCATTCCGAATTGCTTGTTAAATATAATGAATTTTCACAGACCTGTTAGAATTTTGCGGCCAGTGGTGTTATTTTATATACAACGGTCCGGTCTTAATATAGACCTGTTTTTTTGTTTTTAAAAGAGCGGTTCGGAAAACTTTTCATGTTCAACTCATTTTTGCACATTCTTGCGGTGACGGAAGAGAAGGACCTGACGGAGACGACCAGCATCCGGGAGGCGTTCACCCTCTTCGGAACGTTCTGGGAAGACCTGTCGGAGTGGTTCCGGGAAGAACACCTGAACCTGATCCGGATGGCGCTTTATCTCGGGATCATGCTGCTGGCGGTGTTTCTGCTCCGCTGGTTCGTGAAAACCGTTCTTCTGCGCCTGGTGCGGAAACTGCCGGTGGCGCTGCCCGCCCATCTCGTCGAGCGGTTGAATGCGCCGGTGACGCTGCTGCTCATCCTGGCGGGAATTTCGCTTTGCGGAGAGACGGTCAACTTTCCGGTCACGCTCTGGAGCTGGCTCTCTAAAATTCTCTACGCCTGCTTCATCATGGCGCTGCTGTGGGGGGTGTTCCGGGTGGTGGGGGCGACCGACCTCTGGTTCCAGACCAAGAAATTCAATGAGGACCACCGGCTCAACGAGCTGGTGGTAGCCCTGATCCGGCGCGCGATCAAGACGGTGGTCTGGGTGGTCGCGGTCATTTTCATCGCCCAGAACCTCTTCCACTTCGACGTAACGGCGCTGGTCGCCGGAGCGGGCGTGGCCGGGCTGGCCATCGCCTTCGCCGCCCAGAACACCGTGGCCAATCTGTTCGGCGCGATGTCGATCATCTCGGACCGGACGTTCAAAGAGGGCGACCGCGTCCAGATCGGCGACTCCAGCGGCTCGGTCGAGGAGGTCGGGTTCCGCAGCACCCGGCTGCGCGCGCTCGACGGCACCGTCTGGCATGTGCCGAACCGGATCGCCGCCGACAGCGTGATCCAGAACATCACCCGGCGCCCCTGGCTCAAGTACGCCTTCACCATCGGGCTGGTTTACCAGACCACGCCGGAGCAGATGCATAAGGCGCTCGCCATTCTCGGCGGAATCCTCGACAACCACCCGGCGTTCAATGCGGAGACGCAGCCGCCGCTTTATTTCTTCACTGATTTCAACGCGTCGTCGCTCGACATCAGCGTGACGCTCTGGTTCCAGACCACCGATTACGTGCAGTTCCAGAAATGGAAGCAGGAGATCAATCTGGCGATTCTCGAACAGTTCAATGCGGCCGGGCTGGATTTCGCCTACCCGACCAGCACCAACTATCTGATCGCGCAAAACAACAACACCGCAGCAATCGAAGGAGCAGTGGGAAAATGAAGGTAATCGTCGCCTATTCCGGCGGACTTGACACCTCGGTGATCGTCAAGTGGGTCAAAGAAAAATACAATGCCGAAGTCGTCGGCTTCTGCGCCGACGTCGGTCAGGAGGAAGAGCTCAACGGCGTCGAGGCGAAGGCCATCCGCACCGGAGCCACCAAGTGCTACGTCGAAGACCTCTGCGAAGAGTTCGCCAGCGACTTCATCTTCCCGATGATGCAGGCCAACGCCATCTACGAAGGCAACTACCTGCTCGGCACCTCGATCGCGCGTCCGCTCATCGGCAAGCGCCTGATCGAAATCGCCCGCGCCGAAAAGGCCGACGCGATCTGCCACGGCGCGACCGGCAAGGGCAACGACCAGGTCCGTTTCGAGCTGACCGCCTATGCGTTCGAGCCGAACATCAAGATCATCGCCCCCTGGCGTGAATGGGATTTCGCCGGGCGCATGGACCTCATCGAATATGCCCGCAAAAACGACATTCCGGTCTCCAGCACCGCGGCGAAGCCGTACAGCATGGACCGCAATCTGCTGCACATCAGCTTCGAAGGCGGCATCCTCGAAGATCCGTGGAACGAGTTTCCGGACGACATCGCCGTCATGACCAAGCCGCTCTCGCAGGCGTCCGACACGCCGGAAGACGTCATCATCTACTTCGAGAAGGGCATTCCGAAGAAGGTCAACGGCCAGGAGTTCTCGCCCGCGTCGCTGATGCGCAAGCTCAACGCGATCGGCAAGGAACACGCCGTCGGCCGGGTCGACATCGTCGAAAACCGTTTCGTCGGCATGAAGTCGCGCGGCGTCTATGAAACTCCGGGCGGCACCATCCTCAACCTCGCCCACCGCGGCCTCGAGGAAATCACCATGGACCGCGAGGTGATGCACCTGCGCGACAGCCTGATTCCGCGTTACGCCGACATGGTCTACAACGGCTTCTGGTACGCGCCGGAGCGCGAAATGCTCCAGGCCGCGATCACCGAGAGCCAGAAGTTCGTCACCGGCGAAGTCCGCGTGAAGCTCTACAAGGGCGCCTGCCACGTGACCGGCCGCCGTTCCGAGTACAGCCTCTACGACGACCACGTCGCCAGCTTCGAGGACAACCGCGCCTACAATCACAAGGACGCCGAGGGCTTCATCCGCCTCAACGCGCTCCGTCTGCGCGTGCTGGCCAACAGCAAGCAGAAGCGTTACTGATCCGACACAACAACCATTGGAGAAATCAATGTCGAAGAATTACAAAATCGCCGTGCTGCCGGGCGACGGCACCGGCCCGGAAGTGATCGCCGAAGCGGTCAAAGTGCTTGACGCAGCCGGCAAGAAATTCGGATTTTCCACCGAGAAGAAATATTTCGACTGGGGCGGCGCGCACTACCTCGCCACCGGCGAAACCCTCCCGGCCGACGCCAAGGAACAGCTCTCGAAGCACGACGCGGTGCTGCTCGGCGCGATCGGCCACCCGGACGTGAAGCCGGGCGTGCTGGAAAAGGGCATCCTGCTCAAGCTGCGCTTCGACCTCGACCAGTACATCAATTTGCGTCCGGTGAAGCTCTATCCGGGCGTCGAGACCCCGCTGGCCAACAAGAAGCCGGAAGACATCGACTACGTCGTCATCCGTGAAAACAGCGGCGGCGTCTACACCGGCATGGGCGGCAACGTCCAGATCGACACCCCGGACGAAGTCGCCTGCCAGAACTGGATCTACACCCGCCGTCAGGTCGACCGCTGCCTCAAGTACTCCTTCGAGCTCGCCCGCGACCGCCACACGGCGGAAAATCCGTGGCGCGGACTCTCCGAGGCGGACAAGCAGGCCGGCTACACCTCGCAGCTCACGCTGGTCGGCAAGACCAACGTGCTGACCTACGTCTGCGGCCTCTGGGAGCGCGCCTTCAACGAAATGGCCAAACTCTACCCGACGGTCAAGACCAACTACTGCCACGTCGATGCGACCACCATGTGGATGGTGAAGAATCCGGAGTGGTTCGACGTGATCGTCACCGAGAACCTGATGGGCGACATCATCACCGACCTTGCGGCGATGACTTCGGGCGGCATGGGCGTCTCCTCGGGCGGCAACCTCAACCCGACGGGCCTCAGCATGTTCGAGCCGATCGGCGGAAGCGCGCCCAAGTACACCGGCAAGAACGTCATCAACCCGCTGGCCGCGATCGGCGCGGCGGCGATGATGCTCGACTTCCTCGGTGAAAAGGATGCGGCGGCGGCGATCGACAACGCCATCGCCTATGTGACCGGCAACAAGCTCAAATCGATGGCTGCCGGAAAGATGGGTTACTCGACGACCGAGGTCGGCGACCTCGTGGCCGCGAACCTGTAAAGCGAACCAGAGAGCCTCTTCTTCCGGAATTCCCGGAAGAAGGGGCGAAACCATCGAGGACCAGTTTCATGGAACAGCCCGGACTGCCCGAAATTCTCGAAACCATCACGGAGAACGGGAATTATGTGCCGTTCGAAGGCTCCGGATACTCCGGTCTCGCGCGCCGGGACTGGGTGCATTCCGGCCAGGACCCCATCGAGGCGCTGAAGAAGATCGACGACCCCGCCGCCCGCAAATGCAAGAGCGGGCGCAAGGTTTACGCCGTCACCGTCGGCGACATCTTCATCAAACGCTACAATTTCCAGGGGTGGTGGAACGGCTTCCGACGACTGTTCAAAGTGCCGCGCCACGAACGGGTGCTGGCCGGAGCCGTCCGGCTCAAGGAGTTCGAAATTCCGACGCCGGAGGTGCTGGTCACCGCGCGGCATTCGAAATACCTGATTCCTTATGACGACTATCTGATCACCCGGCTGCTCTCTTCCCACCAGCTGCCGCTCGACAAGCAGGCCGAGGATTTCGCCCAGGGCGACCCCTACCGGCAGTTTGTTTCGGGAGTCACCGCGCTGCTGGTCAAAATGCATGCGGCGGGCGTCGAACACGGCGACCTGAGTCTGCGCAACATCTTCTGCCGCAAAAGCCCGATCGGAATCTACTCCGACTGGGGAGTGATCGATCTCGACGGCTGCCATCTGCACGCCGAGGAGATGCCCGAATCGCGCCGCAAGCGCGAACTCTCCCGCGTCATCTCGTCATTCCTGCGCTGCGTCAAAAGCCGCGCGCCGCAGATCAAACTCGACTGCGATACGGTGATCGAAGATTTCACCCGCAAATACAAGGAGCTCTCCGGCTACAACCTGGCGGGGAGCGCGCTCGACAAGCGGGTGGGTTACCTCACCGGGCGCATCCGGAGGGACGGCAGACAATGAAGGAAACTTGGCTGCTCCGGCGCGAAGGGGCGCACGACCCCTACTTCAATATGGCGATGGACGAGATCCTGCTCGATCTCGCGCCGACGCTCGGCGCGCCGCTGATCCGGATTTACCGCTGGGACCGGCCGTCGCTGTCGATCGGCTGTTCGCAGCTCTATCCGGAGAGCGAAGAGGAGCGCTACACGATCGTCCGCCGCCCGACCGGCGGCGGCAATGTGTTTCACGACAGAGACTTAACCTATACGGCGGTGATTCCGGCGGGGCATCAGGTCACCGCGCTCAACCGGATGGACAGCTACCGGGTGTTCCACGAAGCGATGCTGCCGATGCTCGCCGCCTTCGGCGTGGCCGCCGAGCTCAAGAGCGACGAGACGCCGGGCGTCGACCGCGCCACGATGAAGTGCTTCGTCTCGCCGAGCCGGTTCGACCTGGTGGCCGCGGCCGGACCGAAATTCGCCGGGGCGGCGCAGCGCCGGACCCGGAACGGAATCCTGCACCAGGGCAGCATCATGCTCTCCGCCGCGGGCGGGGATTGGGAAAAACTCGACGCGGCGCTCCCCGAAGCGCTGATGGAATTTTTCCACATCGATTTCCGGGAAGCGGAATTCCCGGAGGAGTGGATCGAGCGGGCGGAAACCCTCGCCCGCGACAAATACCGGACCGAGGAGTGGAACCGTGCCGCGAGACATCAATGAACTCAAGGCCCGCCTGAACGGCGAGGTACAGTGGAGCGCCCGGCTGGCCGAGGCGCTCACCCACCGTTCCTACGCGGTGGAGAACTCCCTGGCCTACGACAACCAGCGGCTCGAATTTCTCGGCGACGCGGTGCTGGAAATCGTGCTGACCGAATATCTCTTTTTACTCTATCCCGAGTGCGACGAGGGGGCGATGACCAAGATCCGCTCCGCGCTGGTGCGCGAAGCCGCGCTGGCCCGGCTGGCCCGGAAGCTCGAACTCGGCGAATATCTGCAGGTCGGACGGGGCGAGAAGGAGTCCGGCGGCGCCGACCGCGATTCGACACTGGCCGACCTGTTTGAAGCGGTGCTGGGCGCGTTCTACCTCGACGGCGGATTCGAGCCGGTGCGGGAGTTCATCACCTCGATGTTCGCGGCGGAATACCCCGAGCCGCGCAAGCTTCTCGGCACGATCAACCCCAAGGGGCTGCTTCAGGAGTATTCGCAGGCCCGCTGGGGCCAGCCGCCGGTCTACACGGTGCTGCGCACCACCGGCCCCGAGCACCTGCCGGTCTATGAAGTCGAAGTTTCGCTCCACGGGCATGTCGCCTTCGGACGCGCCGCCAGCCGCAAGCAGGCTGAGAGCGCGGCGGCGCAGGTGCTGTATCTGTATCTGACCGAACATGACGAGGTAAAAGAATGAACTGTGAATTCCAACTTCCCGGAAAAATTCTGTTCGGCTGCGGCGAACGCCACGCCCTGCCCGGGCTGCTGCCTCCCGGCAATGTGCTTATCGTCGCCGGACGCCACTCGAAAAGCCGGATCGAATCGGAACTCCTGCCCGCGCTCAAGGGGCGCGAGACGCTGCTCCTCACCGACATTCAGCCGGAACCGCCGCTGGCCGACGTCGAACGCGCCATTTCCCTCGGCCGCAAACTCGGCGCCGAATGCGTCATCGGCTGGGGCGGCGGCTCCGCCATCGACACCGGAAAGGCCGCCGCCGCGCTGATGAAACAGCCGGGGCACGTGGCCGATTATTTTTACGGCAGAAAGAAGATCGACGGCAAAGGCTGCTTCTTCGCGGCGCTGCCGACTACCTCGGGAACCGGGGCGGAGATCACGCCGAACGCGGTGCTTTCGGACCTGGAGACGGGGATCAAGCAGTCGCTCCGCCACGACACCATGTTCGCCGACGTCGCCATCGTCGACCCGGAGCTCACCTACGACTGTCCGCCGGGAGTCACCGCGGCGAGCGGCTTCGACGCGCTCACCCAGGCGATCGAAAGTTATCTTTCGCGCAAGGCCAATGTCGCCAGCGAAGCGCTGGCGCTCAAGGCGGCGCTGGATGTGTTTGCAAACCTGCTTCCGGCGGTCCGCGAACCGTCGCCCGCCGCCCGTACCGCCGTCGCCGAGGGCAGCATGCTGGCGGCGATGGCGTTCGCGCAATCGGGGCTGGGTTCGGTGCACGGCATCGGCCACCCGCTCGGCAGTTTGTGCCATGTGCCGCACGGCGTTTGCTGCGCGGTGCTGCTGCCGACGCTGCTGCGCTGGAATCTCCCGGTCTGCCGGGAGAAGATGGAATTTCTCGCCGGAATGCTGGTCCGGGACACCCCGGAGACGCTGATCGCCTCGCTCGAGGAACTCCGCCGCGCCGTCGCGCTGCCGGAGAATTTCTGCGAATACAGGCTCAGGGAAGAGCATTTCGGGTTCATCGTCAAGAACTGCCGCTCCGGCAGTATGAAAACCAACCCGCGCGACTTCTCCGATGAGGAGGTCGTCATGATTTTGAAGGAGCTGGCCGAATGAAACGCATCGCGGTACTCGGGCCGAATCCGGCCTGGCAGAAAACGCTGTTTTTCGAACGCTTCCGCTATGGAGAAATCAACCGGGCGGTGGAGATGCAGCAGTTTCCCGCCGGAAAGGGAATCAATTTCTGCCGCGCCGTCACCTGCCACGGCCGGTCGGAAGCGATGCTGGTGCAATTCACCGGCGGCGAGAACGGCGAAAAAATCCGGGACGGACTCGAACAGGAGTTCATGCCGGTCCACAACGTCCGGACGGAGAAGCCGACCCGCTGCTGCACCACCTGCCTCTGCCGCGCCACCCAGACCATGACCGAGGTGATCGAGCCCTCCTACGCGGCCGATCCGGGCGAGGTCAAAATGCTGCTCGACGGATTCGAGGACGTGCTCGACGACTCCGACGCCGCCGCGTTCTGCGGAACGCTGCCGACCGGAACCGACCCGGCGCTTTATCCGCGCGCGGCGCAATTCCTGCTGGAACAGAAAAAGCCGCTGCTGCTCGATTCCTATCAGAACCTCCGGCCAGTCTTCGAAATGGACCTGGCCATCTATTTGAAGATCAACAAAGAGGAACTATCCGCCATGACCGGGGAGCAGACCATCGAGGCGGGCTTGAAAAAAGTGTTCGAATTCCCCTCGGTCCGCTTCGCGGCGATCACCGACGGTCCCGGCAAGGCTTACGCTTCGGACGGCAAACGGCTGGTCGCCTATACGATTCCGCAACTGGATAAGGTGGTCAACCCGATCGGCTGCGGCGACACCGCAAGCGCGGTCCTGCTGAGCGAAATGCTTGAGGGAACCGACCCCTTTGAAGCGTTCCGGCAGGCGCTGGCGGCGGCGAGCGCGAACTGCCTCTCCGCCTTTCCCGGCAGTTTTTCCACGACCGACGCGGCGGCGATCGCCGCAAAAATCAATATGACTGGCGCATAAAATAACAGGAATGCATCATGAGCGAATCGAAAGCCGAACGATATGACGTACTGGTAGCCGGAGCCGGAGCGGCGGGACTCTGCGCCGCCATTCAGGCCGCGCGCGGCGGTGCCTCGGTCTGCCTGGTGGAAAAAAACGGCATCGCGGGCGGAACCATCACCGCCGGCGGCATTCCCTACCCTGGAATCTTCCACGCCTGGGGTCGGCAAGTGGTCGCCGGAATCGGCTGGGACCTGGTCGAGAAGACCCGGATAGAGAGCAACGACCCGCTCCCCGATCTTTACAATACCAACCTCAAGGAGCATTGGCGCTATCAGGTCCACATCGACCCGATGATTTTTGCGACGCTCTGCGACGAGGCGTTCGCCGAGGCGGGAGTCACGGTCAAATACCACACCATGATCGGCGCGGTCGAGGTCAAAGCGGACGGCGTCGCGGTGACGCTCTGCGGCAAGGACGGGCTCTACCCGGTCTTCGCCAAGCGGGTGATCGACTGCACCGGGGACGCGAACGCGGCGAAAATGGCCGGGGCCGAACTCCGTGTCTCCGACCCCTGCCAGCCGGGGACGCTCTGCTACTACGCGACCGGCTACGACCCGGAAAAGCTCGACATCGACGCGATCAAAGCCGCCTTCGACGCCGCGATGGCGCGGGGCGAAGTGTTCAAGGAAGACACCGGCTGGGGCAGCGGATTCAATCCGCACGTGCTCTTTTCGCGCGGCAACAACTCGAACCACATCAGCGACATCAACGCCGGGGATTCCGAAGGGCGCACGAAGATCGAAATCGCCGGACGCGCCTCGGTGCTGCGGCTCTACCGCTTCCTCAAGAAACAGCCGGGGCTGGAAAAACTCGAACTCAAACTCAACGCCGCCGAGTGCGGCGTCCGCGAAACCCGGACCATCGTCGGCCAAGCAACGGTGACCGCCGAGGAATACGCGGCAGGCAGGAAATATGACGACGCGGTCTCCTACGCCTTCTACCCGATCGACCTCCACGACGCCAAGGTGGGGCTGGACAAGCGCAACCTCGAACCCGGCGTGGTGCCGACGGTGCCGCGCGGCGCGCTGATTCCGCGCGGAACGCGCCACTTGCTGGCGGCGGGGCGGATTCTCTCCAGCGACCGGCTGGCGAATTCGGCGCTGCGGGTGCAGGCGACCTGCATGGCGACCGGACAGGCGGCGGGAGCGCTGGCGGCGCTCTCGATCCGCCTCAACGTCCCGGCGGAAGAGGTGCCGATGCCGGAACTGCGCAAACTGCTCGAGGAGAACAAAGCGATCGTTCCGTAGCAAGAACACCCGGCGGGATTCCGAGAATCTGGCGATTACTGACCGTGCAAAAGTAGAGAGTTGCTCGAAAAATCGATTGGATACTCGCTCGATTCTGATATGGGGATGAAAAACGCAAGGCAAATTGAGGAAATTCGGCAATGAAAATCAAATGCCCGAAGTGCGGTCAAAAGTACGACGGCGAAGATGAAGGTCAGTATATCGAATGTGCCAGTTGCCGTTGTTTGTTCTTGTTTGATTCACACCCTCGTGATATATTTCCGTTATCCGATGCAACGGAGCTTGCAAAGCAAATATCTGCGGCGAAATATTCCGGGCGGATTTCCTCTGAAAGTGCCGATTTGGCGCGACTGTTATTGAATCTCCCGCCGGGGGGAGAAATACCGGGTAGCTTGTCTGAAAAGATAAACTTCGCAGTTCCGCGAGGATATACCGTAAAAAACGGGAATCCTTGGCGCGGCAAGGGAATCTGCATCACAAGCTTTGATTCTTTTTGCTATAAACGCATGGCTGAATTATTAGAGGAGATTGGGGCGGAATTAAAAAAAACGGTCAGTAAACGCTGCGATTTGTTGATTCTCGGAGACGAATTCTCGGAAGCACAGGAATTAATAGAAAAAGCGCAGGAGCTTAATGTACCGGTTGTCAATATTGAGAAGTTTGCACACATGATTTCGCTTTTTCCCGGAATAGAGGCCCTGTTTGCACCGTCAAACACGGATTGGATATGTCGAGAAGCTGTAATTACAGGTTTTCCCCCTCAGGATAAGGCGGCTTTGATAAAACTGCTCACCCGGTTTTCGGTGACCGTCAGGGAATCGATATCCACAGAAACAAGAGCGCTGATTGCAGGGCCGGATGCCGATCCTGACAGGATGAATCTTGCCAGTGACATCGGCGTGAGGATTATTGATATTGACACTCTCATCTCGGAATTGAACGAGAGATAATATCGATTATAGCAGAAAGGACTTCGAGCTCCATCTCGACGCCCCGACTCCTAGAAGAGGGATTGAATTGAGCAGCCGCAAGAATTACTGATGTTCACTCGGTGTAGAGCGAGCGCATGAGGGCGAGGTCGACGCCGAGGCGGCGGGTGAGAAATACATCGCAGCCGCCGTATTCGCGGTCGATCACTTCAAACCCCGCCTCCAGATAGGAGGAGCGGACGGTGTAGACCGCCGCGTAGCGCGCGTCTTCCTCGATCGCCCGGCGGTACTTTTCGCGGACCAGTTCGGCGGAGCGGAGGTAGTCGTCGAACACCGCCCGGCGCGGCACCCCGAGCGAAAGCAGAAAAAGCGCCGCCGCGAACCCGGTCCGGTCCTTCCCCGCCGAACAGTGGAAGAGAAGCGGCGCGTTTCCGGAATCCGCCAGCAAGGCGAAGAGTTCGCGGTAGGTCTCCTGCGACTCGCGCGCCAGCACCCGGTATAGTTCGCACATCATTTCAGGAGCGGTTTCCGGAGTCAGCCGACCGAGCACGATCACGTTGCCAGGTTCGATCGGCAGCCGGACCTGCCGGGCCACCGCTTGAGGAATCCGGTTCGGAGCCAGCGCAACTTCTTCGCAACCGCGGAAATCGACCACCGTCCGAATCTTCCGCGCGGCGAGAACGGCAAGGCCGGATTCGGTCAGCCCGCTCAGGTCGTCGGAGCGGTAAATCCGCCCCCGCTTCACTCGACGCCCCCCGGCAACAGCAAAGCCGCCGAGGTCGCGCAGATTGAACATCCCCTCCGCCGCGATCACGCTTCCCGCGCCGTCGGCGGAAACCGCTTCGGCCTCCGCCAACTCCATTTCCATACCCATGACATGATTCCCCGGTTACAATGGAAATGTAATCCGCATTCTCCGTTCTTTCAAGGACGCAACAAAGAAAAAACAATTACGGAATTCCGGAAAATCTCAGTTGACAAATGTAATTCTTACCGATAGATTAATGATGCAGCTTCCATGCCCGTCAAATAAAGGAGCGGATCGTGAAAAAAGTCAATCGTTATGCGCTGCTGCTGCTGGTTTGCGTCCTCGCCGCCGGTGGAATGATCTTCTTCGCCATGTTCACCTACCCGATCCCCTACTCGTGGCCCAAGCACTACCTGAGCGCGCTGGGGCTGACCGCGCTCAAGGACGGCACGCCCAACCTCTTCACCTCGCTGGTGTTCAACGGCGCGCTGGTGCTCTCCGGCGTGATGACGGCGACCTATTTCATCTTCCGCGGCAGCTGCTCCGGAAAGAAGCCGCTCACCGGGCTGCTCTGGCTGGCCGGCATCGTCGCCGGAATCGGGCTGGCCGGCATCGGAATCTTCCCCTACAACCTCGCCCCCCATGTCCACGACTGGTGCACCTGGATCGCCTCGGCCGGAATCCTGGTCGGCATCCTCTCCGCCGCCGGAGCCGTCCGCGGTTCGGGAACCACGCTCTCGGAGAACCTCCTCTGGATCGCCTTCGGCGTCTTCACGCTGCTGGTCTGGTTCGCGCTTCAATACCTGAGAACGCACGCCATGCTGCCTTCGACTCCGACCGGGCAGATCCAGCAGAAAATCGTCGTCGTCTTCTTCTGGCTCTACATGTTCTGGAACAGTCAGGCCCTCTATCGCGCCACCCGCATCCGCGAGGAATGCTGATCAAATATCCGGGCGGAAGCCTTTTTCGCGCAACTCCTCGGGGGAGAGCCCGAGCCGCTTGCGGAAGGTGCGGTACAATACGGAATACTCGTATCCGCAACCGGCAGCAATCTCCTTGGCGGTCAGCCGGGTCTGAAGCAGAAGGTCCACCGCCATCCGCAGCCGGACGCGGGTGATGTAGTCGTGCAGCGTGCTGCCGGTCTGTTCGCGGAAGGTGCGCGACAGGTGTTCCCGCGAAATCCGGAAGCGCCGGGCGAGCGACTCGGCGTCGAGCCGCTCCGAAATCTCGGTGGCGATCACGGTCTGCACGTCGCGGATCAGCGAGCTTCGCGGCGATTCGCGCAACGCATTTTCCTTTGACGCGCAGAGCATCCCGATCGAGTCTAGCGCGAACGTTCCGGCTTCAAGCGGGGAGAGCACCTGAATCTCATTCCGATAATTCCGGAACGCCATCAGCTTGGCCACCAGCGGAGAATTGAGCGGAACATCAAAGAGGTAGCCGTACTTGCGGTTGATCTCGGTGATCAGCGACTCGGAGTAATCTCCGGCGAAAGCCATCCAGAGAAAATTCCAGTCGCCGCGGCCGTCGGCGGGGTAGTAGTAACAGACCTCGGAATCGCCGTGGTTGTGGAGGAACGCCCTCCCCGGCGTCAGCGGGTAGTCGGTTCCGGCGATGCGGATGGCCCCGCGTCCGGCGAGCGTGATCGAGAGCTGCCCGCCGGAATCGCCGCGCATCCTGCCGTCGCAGCGATAGGCGGGGTTGGTCTGGACCTCTTCCACCACGATGTCCGGCAGCGGCAGGGTCGAGAACGGGCGGTGCACTTCGAACTGCACCTGCCATTTGCGTACCTTTGCGTAATCCATGCACCTCTCCTTCGTGTTGGCGTTTATCAAGGTAACCTGTTCCGCCGTTTTTTCAAGCGAAACTCACAAAAGGTTTTTCAAAATCACAAAATGCAATGACAAGCGGGCTTGTTTTTCCGGCAAGGCCGGTTAACTTAATAACAAAAGCAAATCCATCAACAGGAATCAGGGGGATTTCGATGAGCAAGATCAATGTCACCATCTGGAATGAATTCCGTCACGAAAAGCAGAATGAAGGGATCAAGGCGATCTATCCGGACGGGCTTCACGCCGCCATCGCCAAAGGGATCGCGGCGGACGACCTCGCCATCCGCCTCGCCTCGCTCGATGAACCGGAACACGGGCTCACCGACGAGGTGATCCAGTCCACCGACGTGCTGATCTGGTGGGGCCACTGCGCCCACTCCGAGGTGCGCGACGACATCGTCGCCAAGGTGCTGAAGCGGGTTCAGGAAGGAATGGGCCTCATCGTGCTGCATTCCGGCCACTTCTCGAAGATCTTCAAGGCGGCCACCGGCTGCTCCTGCTCGCTCAAGTGGCGCGAAGCCGGCGAGAAGGAACGGCTCTGGAACATCGCCCCGACCCACCCGATCACCGAGGGCATCGGCGAATACTTCGAGCTGCCGCACGAAGAGATGTACGGCGAACGCTTCGACATTCCGGACACCGGCAAGGTGATCCTCATCGGCTGGTTTGAAGGCGGCAACGTCTTCCGCAGCGGCGTCACCTTCGAACGCGGTTACGGCAAGATTTTCTACTTCCAGCCCGGCCACGAATCGTACCCGACCTATTACAACGAAAACGTGCTCAAGGTGATCGGCAATGCGGTCCGCTGGGCGAAGCCGGTCTTCTTCCGTGAAATGAGCGCGCCGAAATATCCGGCGCTCGAAGAAATCCGCACGGTCGATCCGGGCGCGCCCAAAGCGGGCGTCGACCAGAACGCCGACGGCAGCAACAAATAATCACCACAGTTCCAGGAGCAGAAACATCATGGCCAAGTTGAAAGCCGGCGTCATCGGTCTCGGCATGGGGTGGGGTCACCTCGCCGGATACATGTCGCACCCCGACGTCGAAGTCGTCGCCATCGCCGACCGCCGCGAAGAGAGACGGGAAAGAGCGAAGAAGGAATACAATCCTCCGAAGATCTATACCGAAGGCATCGACATGATCCGGAGCGAGAAGCTCGACATCCTGTCGGTCGCGGTTCCGAACAACCAGCACAAGGATCTGACCATCGCCGGACTCGAAGCCGGGGCGAACGTGCTCTGCGAGAAGCCGATGGCGATGAACACCGCCGAAGCGCAGGAGATGCTCGACACGGCGAAGAAACTTAAGCTCAAGCTCGGCATCGACTTCAGCTACCGGTTCAACCCGCAGTCGCGGGCGATGAAGGATCTGGTCGAAGCGGGCAAGCTCGGCAACATCTACTATGCGCGGAGCGTCTGGCTGCGCCGCCGCGGAGTGCCGGGGCTGGCGTCCGGATTCAACACCGGCGGCAGCGGTCCCATGGGCAGCTGGTTCTTCGACAAGACGCAGTCGGGCGGCGGTCCGCTGATCGACCTCGGCGTCCACCGGCTCGACCTGGCGCTCTGGCTGATGGGTTACCCGGAACCGGCGTGGGTGATGGGCAGCACCTACTGCGCGCTGGCCGGCGAAATGGCCGCCAAGCGCGGACTCGACTACACGGTCGAAGACTTCGCCTGCGCGATGATCAAGTTCAAAAACGGCGCGACGCTTGAGCTCGACGCCTCCTGGGCTTCGAACATCAAGGAGAACGAGCAGATGTCCACCCGCCTTCTCGGCGACAAGGGCGGCCTCTACCAGCAGAACCTCAACGAAGGCTACACCTGGGATGCCGAGTACTACGAAGACCTCGACGAAAAGCAGTTCGACTGCCGTCTGCACTCTTCGCCGGACCGCGGCAGCGCGTTCCACCTCTTCGTCGACGCGGTGCGCGACAACAAGCCGTTCCTGGTGCAGCCGCAGGAGGGCGTCACCGTGATGCGCCTGCTCGACGCGATCTACGAGTCTGACCGCACCGGAGCACCGGTCAAGTTCTGACCGGCGCAGCGCAAGACAACACCCATACCCGGCACCGGCAGGGTGCCGGATATGGGCGCTGTCACGCTCCGCGTCATCACCGCTCCGCGCCGCGGCGACGATACTCGCCCGGCGTCACCCCGAATTTCTTCTTGAAGAAGCGCTGAAAATACTGCGAATCGCCGTATCCCAGCGCCGCCGCAATCTCCCCGATCCGCCGGTCGCTGTGCAGCAGCAGCTCCTGCGCCCGCAGCAACTGCCGGGAAAGCAAATAGTGTTTAAGCGGCACCCCCATATCCTGCCGAAAGCGTTTCGACAGCGCGTTTGGCGTGATCCCGTAAAGTTCCGCCAGCTCCTTGATCGAAACCAGCGCCGGAGGCGTCCGGTCGAGATATCCGAACATCCGCTCAAAACGGTTCGCCAGCTCCGCCGCCGAAGTCAGGTAGTCCCAATGCGGGCGCAGCCAGACGGACAGCGCATCGGTGACTCCCGCCAGCGCCGTGAAGCGGTCTTCGTCGAAACAGCCCCGCCGCATTTTCTCCGCCAGCGCGGAATCGCGAATTGCCAGGGGTTCCTTCAAACCGGCGAAAATCGCCCGCCCGGTCGCGTCGCAGAGATCCAGGTGAAAATAAATCAGTTGCGACACGGCATAACGCACATCGAACGACATCCCCGGCGGCAGTAGATACGCCGTCTCCGCTTCGAGCGCAAGACGTTTGCAACTGGAATCAAGTTCGATTTCCGCCCCACCGGAGTGAAAGAAAAACAGTCGCGCAAACGGCGGATCGGGGTGTTCGTGAAAACGCGGCTCCTTCCGATCGGTGAAGCCATATTCCAGCACCCGGCAACGCACCGTCACCGGGACGCCGCGACAGCGCAAATTGTATTCAATCGCTTCCTCATCCAGTCGGTGAAAAGAATCCATAAGCTTAAAAGTCCACAATGCGGATCGATTATTCCAATTGCTCAAATGTCGATTGTCGGCTATAATATACTGTATCGCAAGTTACTTTCACTTTCAAGCAGGGAGCCGATGATGAACAGAAGTTTCGTTGCCGCCGGAAAATACTATCTGATCCCCGTCAGGAACGGAGCGCCGAAGGTTACAGTCCGCCTCCTGAACACCGGCAAAGAGTGCGTCGGACATTTCGACCTGGAGTTGGGGACAACTGCCAACCACGATTTTCTCGCCTGCGGAGTGACGCCGGTTCCCGCCGGAGAATCCTTCACGCTGGAGTGCTCCGGAGATTGCGCTCCGGAACTCTCATTCACCGATGCATATCCCGAAGCTCCTGACGCTTACACCTCTCCGGAACGGCCGAAGTTCCATTTCTCCAGCCGCCGGGGCTGGCTGAACGACCCGAACGGATTGTTCTACCTCGACGGCCAATATCATCTCTTTTACCAGCACAACCCCTACGGCACCAGCTGGGGGAATATGCACTGGGGGCATGCGGTCAGCCGCGACCTGCTGCACTGGGAAGAGTCGGCCGATGTGCTGGCCCCCGATGAACAGGGCGCGATGTTTTCGGGAAGCGCGGTGGTGGATTTCAAGAACGTATCCGGCCTGGGCGACGGCGCGACTCCGCCGGTCTTGCTCTACTACACCGCATTCGGGAAAGAGGGAGTCCAATGCCTGGCCTTCAGCACCGACGGCGGAAAGAGTTTCCGCAAGTACGCGGGAAATCCGCTGATTGCGACGACGAAGGATGCGAGAGACCCCAACATTTTGTGGAACAAGGAGTCGCAGCGCTGGATCATGGCCCTGTACCTCGGCGATCAGGCGGATCACACCTTCGCCTTCTATCGGTCGACCGACCTGCTTCACTGGGAGATGACCGACCGCCCCCCCTTCGCCGTGCCGCCGGAGCGGGAATGCCCCGGATTCATCCGGCTGCCGATCGCCGGGGAGCCCGACGTGGAGAGACACATCTTTCTCGGAGCCAACGGCATTTACTGGATCGGCGACTTCGACGGAGATGGGTTCCTTGCGGAGTCCGGCCCGCATTTTCTCTTCGCCCGTTCCGGCGGCAACTGCCTGTATGCCGGGCAGAGTTGGTTCAACTCCGCGGACAACCGTCAACTCTATCTCGCCTGGCAGCAGGGCGACAGCGAGTCGAAGGTGTTCAACCAGACCATGTCGATCCCGGTCGAACTGGAACTGCGGCGCTTCCCGGAGGGGTTGCGCCTCACCGCAAACCCGGTCCGGGAACTG
The DNA here is from genome assembly GCA_964435365.1 of uncultured Victivallis sp. GTDB lineage: Bacteria > Verrucomicrobiota > Lentisphaeria > Victivallales > Victivallaceae > Victivallis. The sequence continues at coordinate 17,932 of CAYSZM010000037.1, forward strand.
GAGACGCTCTACCGTTGGAGCCGGGATTTCCCGGAAATCGCCATCGACAACGCCGGGGTTCCCGCGCTGTCGACCGATATCCCCAAAGATGACGCCTGGGATATTGAATTTGAAGTCGTCGACCACTCGAATCTGAGCATGGTAATCTGCGGCAACGACTTCGCGTTCGATGCGGAAAGACGGGTTATCCGGTTTTGTGCCGCAGAATTCGCCCTGCCGGAAGATGCCGACTTCAAGGTGCGCATCCTGGTGGACCGCAACAGTTACGAACTCTTCGCCGCCGACGGCCGCATCTGGTACGGCAAACGCCTCCGCAACCGGCCGGACCATCCGCTCCTCGCCCCCGGCCAGCTCTGCGGCAAGGGCGTGCTCCGCAATATCAAATTGCGGCAGGTGCAATCAGTCTGGCGGTAGGTTCAGCTCGAAGCGAAAGAGCATATCGTCGCCGAACCACATCGGGAAGTTCGTTCCCCACAGGTTGTTGTAGAGATTGAAGCGGATTCCGGCGGCGGGGTCCGGGAGGGTGTCGGGGAAGTCCCCGAGCGCCCGGCGGCCCGGCGCCAAAAGGGGCGCATCGAGCGACTTCACTTCGAGGTTCCCCCAGCGCACCGCCCCGTCGATGGCGTGGAGCGAACGCCCTCCCCCGGCGACCACGTCGGAGGCGTCGACCGGTTCGCCGAGCTTGGTGAAGCGGCAGAAATCGCATTTGACCGCCGGGTGGAATTCCAGCCAGGCCGCGTGCGGCTGGCGGTCCGGCGATTTGCCGAACCATTGCAGCCGCGCCTGAACCTGCGGGCGGTCGTCGGGCAGCATCAATTCCAGCGTGACGCGGCGGAATCCGCCCGTCCGTCCGCGCGGATAGTCGCCGCCGAGGGCGATGTGCCAGGCTCCGTCGCGATACCGCCCCCCTGCCCGCGCCGGAAATCCTTCGGTGGTCTGTTTCGGCAGTGATTCCGGCATTCCCGGCTTGCCGAAGTCGGCCAGCGCCCACGCCATGCGGCCACGGAGGTAGCGGCTCATGAAGCGTTCCATATCAGCAGCGGTAAAACTCTCCAGCACAAAGAGAAAAAGCGGTCGATCCGGCGCGGCGAGTTCCAGCCCGGCATCTTTGCGGTAAAGGCGGGAGAGACATCCGCGGCCAGGGTCTATCTCAAGAACGAAGTGCTTCGTTTCAAAACAATTGCACCTCTTCGTCGGCAGCCGGACCGGAACCGGGTTCAATATTTCGAGCCTGCGTTGCGCCTTCTCTGCGGAAACAGCGGGGAGTGCGGCGACGGCCCGGGTGAGATAGTCGCGCTGTTCCTGCCACGAGGCGGCGAAGCGGACCGTCGCGGGTTCGGCGGCGATCTTCCGCAATTCGGACGCCCGCCACGCGGTGCGGTTTTTGAAATGCGTCTTCTCATCCATCCCCCAGGTGTGTTCGGCGACCTGAAGCAGCAGGCGGCTGAAGTGCTCCTCACGCTCCAGCCCCTCTTCGCAGCGAAACCGGCACAGCTCGCGGAAACGGGCGACTTTCCACGGATCGCTGCCGACGCCGTGAATCCAGCTGTCGCCGATCTCGGAGGTTACCAGGGGGAGCGTCTCCCGGAGCGGTTCCAGTTCAGCCGCCAGATCGCTGAAAGTGGCGGTTTCGGCTCCCGGATGCTGCTTCAGAAGCTCGAGCACCACCTCCGGCGACTGCGCGCCGGTGTTGTCGCCCCCGACAACGATGAGGTAGCCGGTGTCGCCCCCCGGAATCTCCAGCATTGAGCCGTAATCGGGCTGGTAGGCGACGATGATTTCACGGCCTTCCCGGTCGCGCCAGCGGAAGAGCGGCGGAACCTTCGCCGCCGCCGAAGCCGGGTTGATGCCGATATGGAGCAGTTTCACCCCGGCCTCCGCCAGCAGGCCGACGATCCCCCGGGTGTGGCCGGGAACATCGGTGAGTTTGGCCCCGGTCGTCTTCCGCCCGAACCGCGCGTCGAGTTTCTGCGAGAGCGTCAGCCCGAAACGGAAGAGCGACTTCCCGGCAAGTTCGCTGTGCGTGGTAAAAGGGAGCGCATGCCAGGCAATGTCCCCACGCTCGACCGCCGCTTCCAATTTACTGCGTTCCAGTGAATTGGAGCGCTCCAGATATTCGTATAGCAGCCATGAACCGACGGTCCAGCAGTAACGGAATTGATTGTGATCGTGCGTCCGGAAATAGTCCGCCGTCTTGATCGCCTGCGGGATGTCCCGCTCCAGATAGCGCCGGGTGACCACCTCGGCAAAGTCGGTGAACCCGATGTCGAGGTGGGTTTTGAAAATAACTTTGATCTTCTTCATCGCTGGACCGTTGCCTTTTCTGCGGATTCGTGGAGAATAAACTCGCATTTCAGCTCCCGCCGGACCGGCGGGGCGTCCGGGTGACGGATGGCGTCGGCAAGAATCCGGCACATCTCGCCGCCCATTTCGAACATCGGGTAGCGGACCGTCGCCAGAGGCGGCGTCTGCTCCCGGCACTGCGGCAGGTCGTCGGAACCGACGACGGCGACCTCCTCCGGAATCCGGATGCCCGCCTCGTGCAGCGCCCGCATGATACCGAAGCAGGAGAGGTCGTAGCCGCCGAAGACGGCGTCGAACGCAATACCCTCCCGCAGAAGCTGTTTCATCGCTTCGTAACCGGCGTTGCGCAGAAGCGGCGTCGGGCGCATCAGTTCCGGCGCGGCTTCAAGGCCGAAATTCCGGAAGGCGTCGCACACTCCCTGCAAGCGGCTCTGCACATAGCCGTCGTTCGCATCGAACGACTCGAACACGGCGATTCGCCGCCGTCCCTGCGCCAGCAGATGCGACACGGCCTCGCATACGCCGCCGCGCATATCACCCCAGACCGTGGAGCAATTCTCCACCGGGCCGAATCCGCGGCAGACCAACGCCGACGTCTTTTTCCGCAATTCGTTGACCCAGGCGATTTCCCGGTCCGAACGGGGGTGAAGATGCATGGCGATTCCGGAGATCCCCGGAGCCAGCACTTCACCCACCTGTTTCGCCGTCGGCGGCCGGTTGCGAAAATCGAGAAAGAAGGGTTCGACGATCATGCCGAGTTTCCGCGCTTCATCGAGGATTCCTTCCAGGACAAACTGCGAGTTGTACCAGAAGAGATCGCTCTCCGGATGGTAGCTGCCCGGAGATTCGGCGAGAACGCGCAACACCTTTCCCTTGAGCGAGAATTCGGCGACGAAAGTGCCGATTCCCCGCTTCCGGCAGAGTACGCCCCGGTCGGTGAGGCTGACCAGAATCTTGTTGACCGTCGGCAATGCGACGCCCAATTCGCGCGCCAGTTCGCGCTCCGAGGGAATCCGGTCGCCCGGATTCAGCTTCGCCACGATTGTCTCTAAAATATACCGTTCCGCCAGTTCAGACCGGCTGGTTTCCTGAATCAATGTCATATCATCTCCCTTTCAGTCACATAGTGACTATATCACCAGAATAGTCAAAATCAAATCAAAATCCGGAAAATTCCGGACTAGGCGGAGAGAATGATTCTATTTCTTCGGTTTGACCGAGCGGAGGGTGGCGGCGGCTTCGGCGGGATCGTCCGGCCAGAGGTGTTTCGGATACTGGCTCTTCATCTCCTTCTGCACCAGCGGCCAGTTGCCGCGCCAGAAACCGGGGAGATCGGTGGTCACTTGAATTGGACGGTGTGCCGGGGAGAGCAGCTCGATCCGCAAGGGAATCCGCTTCTGCCCCACCGTCGGGTGAACCTTGACGCCATAGAACTCCTGCGCTTTCGCTGAAAGCGTCGGAATTTCGTTGCAGTAATCAATCCGGTGCTTCGCCCCGGCTGGAGTCGTAAACATTTCCGGGTAAGTGGAATCAAGTTCCCGGAGCAATTCAAACCCGAGCAGATTCCGCATCAGCAAAAGCCAGTCGAGCTTGCGCAGGTCGGCGAACGAGCGAACCCGCTCCAGATACGGAGCAACCTGGTCCTCGAAATGGAAGTTCCAGTTCGGGTAGCGTTTCGGCTCCTGTCCGCGAGCAAAAGCGACCCGGTCGAAAAGCTGGCGCGCCGCTTTCGCTTCCGGCGGCGGAAGTTCCATATTCCGCTTGACCGCCGCATATAGAACAGACTCCGCCAAAAGATATTCCGGCGGTTCTCCCCGCATCGTCGAAGCGAGCGTCAAAGCACCGAGTCGGGTTTCGCGGTAAGCATAGGCGCGCTCTTTTTCGGGGTCGAATTCGACACTGTCCACCGATTCAATCCGGTCGCCGAACCGTTCCAGCAAAACATCGAGTTCAACCGGAACCGCAAGGCGAATCACCGGGTCGCGCCCGGAACTGCCGGAGAGCCGCGCCACGGCGAGATATTCATTTGAACAAAGATCATCCCCCTCTGCCAGCTGGGCTCCGGCACCGCCGCTCAACAAGTAACTGCGGCTGTGACGAGTGCGCGCCTTGCCGATCCAGTCGGGAAAGGCCGACGCGACCAGAATCCCGGTTTCGTCAACCTCGCAACGGCCATCCTTCCCGCCCATCAGCGAGAGGAGCTGTTTCTTGATGACCAACTGGTTGCGGAATGCGCCCGGATTCGAACGCATCCGCAGAATCCGTTCCCGCAGGTCGGCTCCGTCGAAGCCTCGAAAACTGTCCCGCTCCTCCAGCAATGCGGCGATTTCACAACCGAGCGGGAGAAGGTCCAACTGCTTCGCCTCGAGCAGCATCGCACCGATGCGGGGATGGACGGGGAGCCGGGCGAGTTCACGCCCCAATGCGGTCAGCCGCCTTTCCGGGTCGAACGCCCCAAGCTTCTGAAGCAACGCCCGAGCCATCTCCAATCCCGGACGGGAAGCCGGGTCGAGCCAGCGAAGCTCTTCCGCCGGAGTTCCCCAGGCGGCGGTTTCGAGCGCGAATCCGGCGAGGTCGGCTTCGAGGATTTCCGGCTGCGTCCGTTCCGGCCGGGTCTGTTCTTCGAACGCGTTCCAGAGCCGGAGGGCGACGCCGGGGCGGGTCCGCCCGGCGCGACCGCTCCGCTGCGCCGCCGAAGCCTTGGAGATCGGGCCGATTTCGAGAAACGGAATTCCGGCGGCGGGGTCGAAGCGCATCCGGCGCTCCAACCCGGAATCGACCACGCCGGTAATGCCGTCGATGGTGATGCTGCTCTCGGCGACGTTGGTGGCGAGCACCACCTTGCGCCTCCCGGCGGGGGCCGGGGCAAGCGCCCGGTCCTGCTCCGCCGCGTCGAGCGAACCGTGGAGTTTCAAAAGAAGCGCCGACTCGGGGAGCATCCCGGCGAGCAATCCGGCACACGCCTCGATCTCGCCCATTCCGGGCAGGAACACGAGGAGATCGCCGGAGCTTTCGCCGAAGAGTTTCGCCGTGGCGCGCGCCGCCTCGGACACGGGGCGGAAGCGGTCCAGCCCCCCTTCCCCGTAGCGGATTTCAACCGGGAACTGCCGTCCCGGCGCATCGATCACCGGGGCATCGCCGAGCAGCTCCGCGACGCGGGCGGCTTCGAGCGTGGCGGACATGATCAGAATCTTGAGGTCGGGCCGCAGGTTCTCCCGCACATCGAGGGCAAAGGCGAGGTCGAGGTCGGCCTCGAGGCTGCGCTCGTGGAATTCGTCGAAAATGACCAGCCCGACGCCGTCGAGTTCCGGGTCCGACTGAAGACGGCGGAGCAGCACGCCCGGCGTCATGACGGTGAGCCGGTTCGACAGCGCGGTGCGGCTCTCGCCGCGGACGATGTAACCGACTCGTTCGCCGACGGTTTCGCCGAGCAGCGAGGCGATCCGGCGGGCGGCGGCGCGCACGGCGACGCGGCGCGGCTCGAGCAAAAGAATGCCGCCGTCGAACGCCTCCAGCAGCGCGGGCGGAACCAGCGTGGTCTTGCCCGCGCCGGGAGCGGCGGCCAGCACCGCGCCGGAATTCGCCTTCAGCGTCTCGACCAGCTGCGGCAGAACCAGCCGTACCGGCAAATCGCAAAGTTGCTCGGGATTCATCGTCTTACGGCCTTTTCGGCGGAGAATAGGCGAACGGCTCAGAAAAAAGTTCACCTTCCCAGATATCGTACCTGCCGCTGAAATTCTTTGGCGCGTAACGAATCTGAAAGCGGTCTCCGGGATTCAGCGACTTCAATTCCAGTTCATAGAGGACGACACATCCCTCCCCCGGATGCAGGGAGACAACTCCCATTTCCGACTCGGACTGAACCAGTGGGAACCGGGGGATTCCGGGAGCGGAGCCGGATAAATCCTGCGTTTCCAGACTCACGCCGGTCAGCCCCATCGGGATTCGCCATCGCCCCAGAACGCGGTTGTCCGCGGGGCCGGCGCCTTTTTCCATCATGCCGGAGCCGAATCCGCGAGTCTGAAGCCGGCATGTCTTCGAATCCCCGTTGTAAATCATAAACCGGAAGACGACGCGATAAAACGTCATTTGCCGGATTTCCTTCTGGGAGAATCCATTGGAGGCCAACGTCGCGGATGTCGTTCCATCCGGTTGCGTGACCTTCTTCTCGACAATGTGCGGGTTGGAAAAAACCGTCACTTCCCGCTCAATGACGCCGGAATTCATGATACAGGGATTGACAATCCACAATTCGCCGCCGCAGAGCCCCGCCGCGACGAAAAGCAGACAGAAAATCCAGAACTTTCCAATCATTCTCCACTCCTTGATGTTATGTTCAAACATAACACGGAAAGCGGAGAAATGCAACCGGACGCACAGAATTTCAGCGCCCGGAAAGACGCATCAACGGCTCAGGCGACGGTATTCAGCCTCGGGCAGAACGTAGACGGGAGAATCGGAGAGTTTGACTTCGACACTTCCGTCCGTATTCGGGGAGAGTTTCTCCACCCGCCCGACCACATCGACTTTTACCAGCGGCGTTCCCGGGGAGAAATGCAGCGTGACCGGACCCGGCTTCCCGGTCGTCCACGCCATGACCGTCTGTCCGAACCGGGCGACGTCGGCCTCGGCCGGATAACCGTCAAGCTTTTCCGCCGGATAACCGTCGATCAGAATCCCGGCGGTGTACATGGCCGCCTCGGCCGGGTGGTGGGCAACCGGAATATCCCAGCCATCCTGCATTTTCCACCACGGAACCAGAAAGGCGATGGCGCTGTAATCGGGCCGCGACAGCGCCCAGGCCAACATTTTGGCGGTGGTTTCGGCCTGCCAGCGCCGGGCGTCATCGCCGTGGCCGCAGCGGGCCCCGGTCTCGCCCATCACGAACGGATGCGGATTTTTACGGCCGAGCCTGGAATAAACCAGGTCGAGCCCGGCGGCATCCTCGCGGGAGCTGTTCCCGATGTAGCGGGCCCCCAGCCGGGGCGCTTTTTGCGGATAGGCGTGCACGTCCCAGCGATCCACCCAACGGTCGAGACCCAGCTTGACGCATTCCGGGAACCAGTCGCCCACGCCGGGACGGACGTAGGAACCGCCAGTGAATTCGGCCTTCGGATTGGCCGCTTTTACCGCCTCATACTCCTCGCGGGTCCGCGCGACCCAGTTTTCCGGGCTCGGCCTCTCCCGGCAGATGTCGATCTCGTTGAACGACTTGAACCGGTCGGTAAAACCGCCCCACGCTTTCGCCAGCTGAAAGCGCTCCTCGCGGCTGGCCCTGCCGTGCGGGTCGACGAAATCGGCCGTCAGCGTCAAACCATTATCCTCGAAAGCTTTTTGCACTTCCGGGCGATAACCGATTCCGCTGCCGATGTGGTGCAGGATTCCGGTTCGGACCATCCAGTCGGTCATCTCCCCGACGTTGCCCGGAGACACCCAGTAATGGACGGAGACCATTTTAAGCGCGTCCCGCCGCTCCTTGCGGGCGGAAGTTCCGGAGACCACCGAAAAGCCGTCAGGGTAGAGAGTTCCGATCGGAACACCCTCCGGCGTCTCCAGTTCGCTCTGAATGGCGTAATATCCGGTTTCGGGCGCCGGCCCGAAATCGAGCGTGACCTCCCCCGGCACCTCCATCGGAGTCCGGAAGGAACGGATCACCTTGCCGTCATAGTCGGTCACCCGCTGTTTGAGCACCGCCCGGAAGGGACGGACCGGCACGATCAGTTCGCCCAGGCGTTTCTGGACCGGCCAGTCCTTGACCTGCCCGGTGGTTTTCGGCCCCGGCAGCGAAAGCCGGGTGGCGATTTTCAGCGGTTCGCCGGGGCGGGGAAGATTGGCCGGAGCGTCGACGGAGACGCGCTGCGTCAGCCCGTTCAGTTCCCGGTGCAATTTCGCATTTCCGTCCGGATCGGACAATGCGGCGCGAACCGCGTCGCTCCCCGCACCGAAAGTCAGCGCGAAGTCGAACACGTCCCCCTTCCGGTGCTCCATCACGAATTTAAGCAGCAGCCGATGGGTCCCCGGCGACAGCCGCAGTTTGTAGCGGGAAAGCAGCGCCCGGTCCCGAACCTCGACTTCGACCGGGTTGCCCTGGTCGGTAACGTCGGCCACCTTGCGCACTCCTTTGTCGATCTTCTCAACCTTGACCGGATTCCGAACAACGCCGTCGAGACGGAGGGAGGTTTCGGAACCGCTCTGCTCGACGGTGAGTTCCAGTTCGGTTTCCCGTTCCGCCCGGAGATAGCAGAACGCATAAGCGGAACCGCGCGGCCAGACATAAGTATTCGAGCTCTGCTCGATCAGGAAACGCCTTCCCGGACCGGGGCTGACCGCCCGCCATTCACGATCGAGGCGGCGATCCCAGTACATCACCGGAACCGCATCCCCGGCCTCCGGCGCGGCGACGGCTTCGGCATCGAGCCCCATCAGCGAGAGTCCGGCAGGACCGGCCCAGGTCCCGGCCACCAGCATCTCTGCGCCGGGAGCGGTCAATTTCACCTGAGGCGCTTCCGGATTCTTCACCGGACCGGGCCGGAAAAATCCGGCGGACCGTGCCGGATCGGTCAATGTATTGAGCACCCGATGATCGGCGTCGCACAATACGGCGGCGGGAAGCCGGTCGAGTTCCAGCTGATTCTTCAATTCGGCGGCCGTTTCGCCACGGTAATATTCGACCGACACCTTTTGCTCCGGCAGAAGCGGCTCCAAGGCGCCGAACAGGGCATCCCCGGCCTCCGGCGCACCGTCTTCGAGCAACAGCAAGGTACGCCCCCTCCCTTCCGTCTTTGCGGCCGACAGCCGCTGCCGCAGCGCGGCCTGTTCGGCGGTGTACCGCCGGTCCTCCTCGGCGGCCAGAATCACGCGGGTGAGTTTCTTGACATTAGAGGAACGGCCGGACATGGTCAGCTCCAGGACGGATTTCCCGGGCAGAAGTTCGACCGGTTCCTTCGCCATCCAGTACTCGTTCTGCCAAGAGACACTGCGCAGACGGCAATTCGACTCCGCCAGCAGCCGCCCCTCCCCGTCGGTCTGGCGGAGGGTGAAGAGCAGCGTCACATGGCCGCCGGTGGCGTAGAGCGCAGCCATCCGGAATTTCCCGCCCGGAAAATCCGGCGGAAGTTCGTAGCGGATGGTCATTCCGCTCTCCTGGTGTCCTTCGCGCCGGGATTCGGCGAAGGTTTTCGTCTGAATCGCGGTCGCTTCGGCCGGATGCGCCACGATCGTTCCGGTCAACTGGCGGGACCCGTCGATCCGTTCGGGCGCGCTGCCGCCCTCCAGAATCCAGAGCGGCTTTCCGGAGAAGGCCTCGGGAACGGCGGGGTCGGCGGCGGCAACGGCAAAAGAAAGAACGGTAAAAAACAGTGCGGCAATCGATTTCATGAGAACAGATATCCTTCCGTCGGCATCAGGGCGCGGCTTCGGTTGTCGCATTGATGGCGCGGACTTCCGGCACCGCCCGGACATGGCCGTCGAGATAGAGCAGATTGTTGTTGTACGGGTTGGGGTGATTCGATTTCACGCCGGAAAGACTGGCCCCTTTCCACTGGTAGGCATCGGTTTCAGCGATCATGACCAGATTCCGCTTGTACTGGGTCACCTTGCACCACCGATCCGCCACATCGATGGTGCCGACGACGGAATAGTTGGGGTTATAGGTGGTCCGATCGGAATTCTTCAGCGTGGCGGGAGGCCGGTTGCGCAGATAGAACGGACAGTAAAGAATTTTCGCCGCGCTTTCGTTTTCCCATTCGTAAGGTCCGCTGTTATTGAATCCCCAGGAGTTGAACACATTGGTCGTGGGCTTCACCCAGCCGCCGACCTTGCCGATGTACGAGGAGAACTGGACGCTGCTTTTGTTCTTCGTCCTCGGGATGATACCGCTGCTTTCCACCGAATAGGTCACGATGTATGTGCCGTACTGCTTGAGGTTGTTTACGCAGGAAATGCTTTTCCCGCGGTCCCGCGCCTTGTTGAGCGCGGGCAGCAGCAGAGCCGCCAGAATCGCAATGATTGCAATTACAACCAGAAGCTCGATCAAAGTAAATTTCTTCGTCGTCATCGTCATCTCCCTTTTCACGGTTGGGGGTTGTTCTCTCCGCATGAATTGCCGGGCTCGATCACACCGGGAACGACCGGAAGCGGCACGGTTCCCTGCTCCTCCTTCTCCATCGCCTCGCCGAGCGAGTCGAGGCAGTTGTCCACCATCTGCCTGACATTGACCTTGTACCGGGTCAGTGCAACGGGAGACGGGAATTCGTTTTCTCCGTTCATATGCACCATCAGCGCAACATCTTCCGGAATCTTGAGCCCGGCTTCGACGATGGCCAGCAGCGCACCGTGGACCATGATATCGTGGTTGATGAAGAACGCCTGCGGACGTGTCCGCGGATCGCTGAGCCATTCTTTCATCTTCCGGTATCCGGCCACTTCGGTATGGTCGCAACGCCGGATTTCAACCCGGACGCCGCTGTCGCCCACGGCTTCTTCGATGCCGCGGCACTCCGCCTCGTGGCCGCGGCGGGAATCCTCGGTATCAAGGACCTCCGGGTGCATCGAAAGAACCCCGATACGCCGGTAGCCGCGCCCGATGAGATAGGAGACGCTCCGCTTCACCTCGTCCTTGAAATCGAGCATTGCCGGATAGCATTTCAGAATATCCGGATGCGCCTTGATGAACTCCCGCACCAACGGTCCGCGGTTGGTGACGACCAACCCCTTCAACTCTCCGCTGCGGATGTCCTGCTCGAGATCAAACCGGGTTTTGCTGCTGGTTTCGAAATCGAAGTAGACCTTGAAATTGAGCTCCCGCGCATAGGCTTCGCGTTGGAAAAGCGAAATCAGCGAAGTATAGAAATTGCCGGGGTGGCTGAACGGACTCTTGCCGAACACCAGCGCGATCACGTTGGTCCGCTCCCGCGAACAGACGAACGTGCCCTCGCGGGAACGCCGTTCGATCAGCCGCCGCTTGACCAGCCGCTGGAGGCTCTTGTGAACGGTCACCGGCGTCACGTTGTAGAGTTTGGCCAGCTCCACCGTGGAGGGAAGCCGCGACCGGTCCGGGAGCTCGCCGGAAATGATCCGCTGCGCCAGGTGGTCGGCAATCTGCATCTGCAGCGGAATTGCGGTTTCCGCCTTGAAGATATCCATGACTTCTTTATCCTGTTATACTATTATAATCTCAAGTATAATAATATTATACCAGAAAAGAAATTATTGTCAAGACCCCGCGATGAATTTCCCTGCATTTTCCGATAAAAAACGTCAGCGGAGGCGGAATTCGCCCGGGGTCAACCCGGTGTAGCGCCGGAACTGGCGGCTGAACGTGTAGACGTCGGCGTAACCGAAGCGGGCGGCGACCTCCTTCTGCGGGAGGTCGGTCGTCCGCAGCAGCGACTGAATCCGCTCGATCCGCCGCCGGATGCGGTACTCGACCGGCGACATGCCGAGAAATTCGGCAAAGCGGCGGCGCAAGGTGGCATGGCTCATGCCGCATTCGGCGGCGATGCGGCTGACCGGAACCTCCCCGTCCGCCGCCAGCCGTTCCGCCGCCGCCATCACCGCCGCACGGTGCGGATCGTCCACCCCGGCGCGGAGCAGAAGGTCGCAGACGAAGCGGAAGAATTCGGCGGCGACCGCGATCAGCCGCTCCTCGGGCGCCTCGGCCAGCAGTCCGGCCAGCGCGGCGAACTCCCCGGGCAGCCCGGCGCGTTCACCCAGCCCGATCACCGGGCGTTCCGGCGAACAGAGGGTGCGCTCGATCAGCAGGGCGGCGAACTCCTTCGGCAAAACGAGAAAACAGTCGACATACTCCGCCCCCGCCTCGTGCGTCTGGCTGTGCGGCACGTCGGGCAGCCGCAGCAGCAGCGAACCCGGCCCGTACCGGAACGGCCGCCCGTTCTCATCGAGATAGCAGCCGTAGCCGGAGACGATGTAACAGAAGGTGAAATCCGCATCGCAGATTCCGCCCCGCACCGTCGACTCCGGGCAGGCAAGGATGCTCGCCCCCGCCTGAAGACGCTGGTCCCAGCGATAGATGTGCTGCGCATTCATGACAAAAGAATGGACGTTTCGAACATTTCATTCCCTCCATTGTTACGGTATAATATAACAAAGTCGCAAATCATTTGCAAGGAGGCTTCATGAATAACGGCAATCTCGTCAACATCATCAACTTCATCCGCGCCGTCGAACCGCGGCCGGGGCGTAAAATCGACCTCTTCGAACCGGTGCGGGAGCAGATGGCGCTGGCAAAGCAATACGCGCTCCCCACCACCTGGCTGCTTCAGTACGACGCGCTGGTCAAGGGGC
>CAYSZM010000038.1:0-29498 GCA_964435365.1 uncultured Victivallis sp.
AAATCTGCGATTTTGCTATGTAGCTGTTTCGCTTCGCGCCGGTAGCCTCCGGCGGGCAGGGCGCTTCGCCCCTGCACCCCGACCGGCAGGGTGCCGGTGCCGGGTAACGGTTGTTGTCCAAGCCTCGTGTCATCCCCAAAAAAAGAGGGACCGGATCGTCTCCGGCCCCTCCATTCGCGGCAGGCACCCGTTAGTGATGGATGTGCCGGTGGTATTCCTGAAGGCTGCAAACTTCGAAGCGGCCGAAGTCAGCCTTGTCGGTGAGCCCCTCGAGAGCGGCCACCAGTCCGGCGATCGTCGTGGTGATCGGAATCCCCGAGACCACCGACTGCGAACGCATCCGGATCTCATCGACCATCGCTTCTGCTCCCGATTCGGTGGAGTTGATGATCCACTGGATCTCCTTCTCCTTGATCAGGTCGACCAGGTTCGGCCGCCCCGCCGAGATGCGGAACACCGCGCGGGTCTTGATTCCGGCGTTGTAAAGCAGCGTTGAAGTCCCCTGCGTCGCGTAGAGCTGGTAACCCAGCTTGACCAGCTGCGCGGCCAGCGTGACCGCCTTCGGCTTGTCTTCGTCGCGCAGCGAGATGAACACGTTGCCCGAGGGCGGCAGCTTGTTGCCCGCCGCGAACTGGCTCTTGAGATAGGCCAACCCGCGTTCGCGGTCGATGCCCATCACCTCGCCGGTCGATTTCATCTCCGGCGAGAGCACGATGTCCACTCCCGGGAATTTGACGAACGGGAAGACAGCTTCCTTGACCGCCGTGAACGGAATGTTCACCTCGCGGGTGAAGTGGAGCGATTCGAGCGAATCGCCCACCATGCAGCGCGCCGCCAGCCCCGCCAGCGGAACCCCGATCGCCTTGCTGACGAACGGAACCGTCCGCGAAGCGCGCGGGTTGACTTCGATCATGTAGATTTCGCCGTCCTTCACCGCCAGCTGCATGTTCATGAGGCCGCAGACGTGGAGTTCGCGGGCGAAGGCGCGGGCGTATTCGCGCACCTTCTCCTGGATCTCCTTCGAGAGCGTCATCGGCGGAATCACGCTGGCCGAGTCGCCGGAGTGAATCCCCGCCGGTTCGACGTGCTCGAGGATCGCCCCGATCACAGTGGTTTTGCCGTCCGAAATGCAGTCGACGTCGAGCTCCACCGCGTCTTCGAGGAAACGGTCGATCAGGATCGGTTTCCCTTCGGCCACCGCGGCGGCCTCTTCGACGAACTTGCGCAGGTATTTTTCCTTATAGACGATCACCATGCCGCGTCCGCCGAGCACGAACGAGGGACGCACGAGAAGCGGATAGCCGATGTCGTTGGCGATCGAGATCGCTTCGTCCACGCTGTGGGCGATTCCGCTGGCCGGCTGCTGGATGCCGATCCGGGTGGCGAGCTGCTTGAAGAAGTCGCGGTCCTCGGCGGCGTCGATATCGTCCGGCGTGGTGCCGATCACGTTCGCCCCGGCCGCCTTGAGCTGCTGGGCGAGGTTGAGCGGCGTCTGGCCGCCGAACTGCACGATCACGCCCGAGCACTCTTCGCGCTCGTAGATGTGCATCACGTCTTCAAGCGTCAGCGGCTCGAAATAGAGCTTGTCGCTGGTGTCGTAGTCGGTCGAAACCGTCTCCGGGTTGCTGTTGACCATGACCACCTCGTAACCCGCCTTGCGCAGCGAGAACGCCGCGTGGCAGCAGCAGTAGTCGAATTCGATGCCCTGGCCGATGCGGTTCGGTCCGCCGCCGAGCACCATGATGGTCTTCTTGCCCTTGTGGTCGCGCACCGGTTCGCTGCTGTCTCCGTAGGCGGAGTAGTAGTACGGCGTCACCGCTTCGAATTCACCGGCGCAGGTATCCACCGTGCCGAAGATCGGCTCGAGACCGATGCGGCGGCGCGCTGCGCGAACTTCGAGCTCCTTGCTCCCCGTCAGGAAAGCGATCTGGCGGTCGCTGTAGCCGAACTCCTTGGCCTGGCGGAAGAGAAGCGCATCCTTTTCCAGCCCGGCGAGACTCCCGGTCGCCCGGATCTCCTCTTCGAAGGCGGCGAGTTCGGCGAGGTGGCGCAGGAAATAACGGTCGATCTTGGTCAGTTCATAGAGCGTGTCTTCGCTCCAGCCGCGCTTCATCGCGGCGCGGAGGACGAACATCCGTTCCGCGTTGGGGCGGATGAGTTCGGCCTTGACGGCCTCGTCGTCCATCGACTCGTACTTGCCGTCCTTGCCGTCGGCGCCGAACCCGGCGCGGCCGGTTTCGAGCGAACGCAGCGCTTTCTGGATCGACTGCTTGATATTGCGGCCGATCGCCATCGCTTCGCCGACCGACTTCATCTGGGTTCCGAGGGTCGAGTCGGCCATCGGGAACTTTTCGAAGGTGAAACGCGGCACCTTGGTGACCACGTAGTCGAGCGACGGTTCGAAACAGCTCGGCGTGCTGCCGGTGATGTCGTTGCGCAGTTCGTCGAGCGTGTAGCCGATGGCCAGCAGCGCCGCGATCTTGGCGATCGGGAAGCCGGTCGCCTTCGACGCCAGTGCGCTCGAACGCGAGACGCGCGGATTCATTTCGATGATGATGCGCCGCCCGGTGTCGGGGTTCACCGCCCACTGGACGTTCGACCCGCCGGTTTCGACGCCGATCGCCGCCATGACGGCCAGCGAATCGTCGCGCATCGCCTGGTATTCGCCGTCGGTCAGCGTCTGGATCGGCGCGATGGTGATCGAGTCGCCGGTGTGGACGCCCATCGGGTCGAGGTTCTCGATCGAACAGACGATCACCGCGTTGCCCGCCTTGTCGCGCATGACTTCCATCTCGAACTCCTTCCAGCCGAGGAGCGACTCCTCGATCAGGACTTCGGAGTTCATGCTGGCGTCGAGACCGCGCGTGACGATGGTTTCAAATTCCTCCGGCGTATGGGCGATGCCGCCGCCGGTTCCGCCGAGCGTGAAGCCGGGACGGATGATCAAAGGCCAGCTTCCGATCGTCGAGGCCACCGCCAGTGCTTCGGCCATCGAGTGGGCCGAGCCGGAACGCGGCAGATCAAGGCCGATTCCGAGCATGCATTCCTTGAACAGCTGGCGATCCTCGGCGCGCTCAATGGCGTCGGCGGTCGCGCCGATCAATTCCACCTGATAGCGTTCCAGGATTCCCTTTGCGGCCAATTCCATCGCGAGATTGAGCGCGGTCTGTCCGCCGAGGGTCGGCAGCAGCGCGTCGGGACGCTCGCGTCGGATGATTTCGTGCAGGATGTCCAGGGTCAGCGGTTCAATATAGGTGCGGTCCGCGAATTCCGGATCGGTCATGATGGTGGCCGGGTTGCTGTTGACCAGCACCACTTCGAAGCCTTCCCGTTTCAGGGCTTTGCAGGCTTGTACGCCGGAATAGTCGAATTCGCAGCCTTGACCGATCACGATCGGCCCGGAGCCGATCAGCATGATCTTTCTGATATCGTTGCGCTTCGGCATATAACAATTACTTTCCTTGTTTGCGGTTCAACGCCGCCGCGACCAGTCCGTTGAAGAGCGGATGGGGCTGTTGGGGACGGGATTTGAATTCGGGGTGGAACTGACAGCCGACGAAGAACGGGTGGCCGTCCCGGAGTTCCACGATTTCCGCGAGCAGCCCGTCCGGACTCGCTCCGGCGATCACCAGACCCGCCGCTTCCAGCTCCGACTTGAATTTCGGATTGAACTCGTAGCGGTGGCGGTGGCGTTCGCTGATCTGCGGAGCGCCGTAGAGTTTCGAGCAGAGGCTGTCCGGAGTCAGCACGCAGGGGTAGGCCCCGAGACGCATGGTGCCGCCCTTTTCGGTGATGCCGCGCTGCTCTTCCATGAGGTCGATGACCGGGTGCGCCGAGAGTTCGTCGAACTCGGTGCTGGCCGCGTCTTTCCAGCCCAGCACGTCGCGGGCGAATTCAACCACCGCGCACTGCATGCCGAGGCAGATGCCGAGGAACGGCACTTTGTGCGTCCGGGCGTATTCGACCGCCTTGATCTTGCCGCGCACGCCGCGTTCGCCGAAACCGCCGGGCACGAGGATGCCGTCGGCTTTGTTCAGGATCGCATCGATGTCGCCGGTTTCCAGGTCTTCGGCTTCGATCGCCAGGAACTTCACCTTCGCGCCGTTTTTGATTCCGGCGTGGCTCAGCGCCTCGTAGATGCTCTTGTAGGCGTCCTGGTGCTTGATGTATTTGCCGACCACCGCGATGGTGCATTCGGTCTTGGGGTGCAGCACGCCGTCAAGCCAGGTGCGGTACTCGGTGAGATCGAGTTCGCCGGGCTCCAGCCGGAGCAGCTCCAGCACCTTGAGGTCGAGCTTCTGCGCCGCCAGTTCGAGCGGAACTTCGTAGATCGAATTCTGCACGTCGAGCTCTTCGATCACGTAATCCTCGGGAACGTTGCAGAACATGGAGAGTTTGCGGAAATGGTCCGGGTCCATCGGCACTTCAGTCCGGCAGACCAGGATGTCCGGCGCGATGCCGATGCTGCGGAGCGTGGCCACCGAGTGCTGCGACGGCTTCGTCTTGAGCTCTTTCGCCGCCCGGATGTAGGGCACCAGCGTAAGGTGAAGAAAAATCACTTCGCCCGGGCGCCCGGCCAGCTTGAACTGGCGCGCCGCTTCGAGGAACGGCAGGCTCTCGATGTCGCCGGCGGTTCCGCCGATTTCGGTGATCGCGATATCGACCTGCGGCCGGTGCAGCGACTGCATCGCCCGCTTGATCTCGTCGGTGATGTGCGGAATGACCTGCACCGTGCCGCCGAGGTAGCCGCCGGAGCGTTCCCGGGCGATCACGTTGCTGTAGATCTTGCCGCTGGTATAGTTGCTCGCCTTCGAGCAGGTGACTCCGGCGATGCGTTCATAGTGGCCGAGGTCGAGGTCGGTTTCCGCGCCGTCGTCGGTCACGAACACTTCGCCGTGCTGGTACGGGCTCATGGTGCCGGGGTCGACGTTGAGATAGGGGTCGAGCTTCTGCATGGCGACCCGGTAGCCGCGCCGCGCCAGCAGCATGGCGAGAGCCGCGCCCGTGATTCCTTTTCCGAGGCTGGAAACCACCCCGCCGGTGACAAAGATGTGCCTGGTCATTCTCGTTAACGCTCCATCAGTTTCCGGAAGTTCTCGAACAGGTAGGCGGCATCGTGCGGGCCGGGCCCGGCTTCCGGATGGTACTGGACGCTCGCCGCGGGCTCCGTCCGGTGGCGGATTCCCTCGATCGTGTTATCGTTCAAATTGATATGGGTGATTTCGACCGTTCCGGGCAGAGTTTCCGGCTTCAAAGAGAAGTTGTGGTTCTGCGAGGTGATCTCGACCTTGCCGGTCAGCAGGTTCTTGACCGGGTGGTTGCAGCCGTGGTGGCCGAACTTCAGCCGCCCGCAATCGGCGCCGGAGGCGATGCCGAAGAGCTGGTGGCCGAGGCAGATCCCGAAGAGCGGAACTTTGCCGATCAGGTTGCGGATGTTGTCGATCGCGTAACGGACCGCCGAGGGGTCGGCCGGACCGTTCGAGAGGAACACCCCGTCCGGCTTCAGCGCCAGCGCATCCGCGGCGGTCGCGGTGGCGGGGAGCACGGTGACGCGCATCTTGTTCGCAGCCAGCCCGCGCAGGATGTTGGATTTGATCCCGAAGTCGTACGCCACCACGTGGAAGTCGCCTTCCTCGTTCCATTCATAGCGCTCTCCGGCGGTGACCTTCGCCGCGTAGTCTTGGTTGTCGAGCCCTTCCCAGGCCCGGGCGCGTTCGACGGCCTCGGCCTCGGAGACCGGCTCGTCGCTGACGTGCAGATAGGCTTTCTGGCTGCCTTCGTTGCGCAGCATGACCGTAAGACGCCGGGTGTCCACCCCGGCGATGCCGGGACGGTCATAGCGCTTGAGGTATTCTGAAAGCGACTCTTCCGAGCGGTAATTCGAAGGTTCGTTCAGTTCGTGGATGACCAACCCGTTCAAAAACAATCCGCGGGATTCAACATCCTGCGGATTGCATCCGTAATTTCCGATTTCCGGGGAGGTGAGAGTGACGAATTGCCCGGCGTAGGAGGGGTCGGTCACGATCTCCTGATAGCCGGTCATGCCGGTGTTGAACACCGCCTCGCCGACCGAATCCCGGGGGGCTCCGAAGCTCCAACCCCGAAACACGGCACCGTTGGCGAGGGCCAGGAACGCGGCACGCTCCCGCCTTTGTTTCCATTGATACATATTGCTACTCCTTGTGACTATGTTAATATACAGCCCTCCCCGGATTTTTCAATATGCTCTTTCGTCAATATTTTCCACGTAGTTGACCAACGCACGGTTTACGACCCGGAAACCGCCCGGAGTCGGATAGTCTCCGGTGAAGTACCAGTTGCCCGTATGGTCGGGGCAGCACTCAGCCAGATCGACGCAGGTCTGGTAGACGACCGCAAGTTCCGCCCGCATGCCTTCCGGCTTCAGCCGGGCGGTGATTGCTGCGGCCAGTTCTTCGTCGGAAAATTCGTCGTAGATCGGACGGACGCAGTTGGTCATCGCTTCCGCCGGGCCCGAGAGTTCCCGTTTGGCGTTCTCATAGCAGCGCTGCAGCAGCCCGAGCTTGCCGCGTTCGCGCAGCAGGTCTACGGCGGCTTCGAAGGCGACGAGCTCTTTCAAACTCGCCATGTCGATGCCGTAGCAGTCGGGGTACTTGATCGGCGGCGCCGCCGAGGCGATGACGATCTTCTTCGGGTCGAGCCGGTCGAAGATCGGCAGGATCGCGTTGCGCAGCGTGTTGCCGCGCACGATCGAGTCGTCCAGCGCCACGAGCGTGTCCGTCCCGGGCCGGATCAGCCCGTAGGTCACGTCGTAGATGTGCATATAGAATTCTTTGCGGCTGGCCGCGTCGGCGATGAAGGTGCGGAACTTCGCATCCTTGATCGCGATCTGGCCGAAACGCACCGTGTGGCCTTCGCCGCAGGCGATTCCGTTCAGGGTGTCGAGCAGCCCGTGGAAACTCACCTGGGCGGTGTTCGGAATGTACGAAAAGAGCGTGTTCGCGAAATCCCCGTCGACCTCTTTCAACAGTGCCGGAACGAGCTTGCGCCCCAGGGCGCGGCGTTCGCGGTGGATGTCGGCGTCGTTCGGGCGCGAGAAATAGATCCGTTCGAAGACGCAGCGGCGCGGCGTCTTGGGCGGCAGGCAGGGCCGGAACTCGACCTTGCCGTCGCTGTCGATGATCAGCGCTTCGCCGGGCGGCAGCTCGGCCACCTCGGCCGTCGTGCAGTTGAACGCCGCCTGGATGGCGGGGCGTTCCGAACTCACCACGACGATCTCATCGTCGAAATAGTAGTACCCGGGCCGGATTCCGGCCGCGTCGCGGATGGCGAACGCTTTGCCGTCGCCGAGCAGTCCGCAGAGGGTGAAGGCGCCGTCGAATTCGGAGCAGGCGTTTTTCAGCACCTCGGCGAGATCGGGGTTGTACTGCTTCGAATCGAGCATCTGTTCGAGACAGTGACCGATGAGCTGCAGAATCAAATACCCGTCCGCACGGCTGTCCGGATGGTGTCCGGTTTCCAGCAGTTTCTCGAAGATTTCCCGGGTGTCGGTCAAATTGAAATTACCGGCCATCAGAAGGGTCCGGTTCAGGCACGAATTGGCGCGGACGAACGGGTGGCAGGCGTCAAGCCCCTGCCTCCCGAACGTTCCGTACCGCAGGTGCCCCAGATAGAGCTCGCCGCAGAACGGATAGTTCCGCAGCGCATTTTCCGCCGTCAGCGGAACGCTCGATTGGGTCGGCATGGTTGAGCCGATCCTTTCGAGCAGATCCGCCAAGGGCATCTTGCGGTTCGACTTCTCAAGCGAAAAGCATGGTTCGCCGGGTTCCGGACTGAGCCGGACGCACGCGATTCCCGCGCCGTCCTGGCCTCGATTGTGCTGCTTCTCAAGAAGCAGCGCCATGCGTTGATAACCGTAAAACGGCGAACCGTACTTGCGAATGTAGTAGTCGATGCCGCGGCGGAGCCGCAGCATGCTGACTGCGCATTCATGTTTGATCGAGTCTGACATGCTGTAGCTTCCCCCCGCTTCGTGTCAGTGTCAGTACACGAAGAGCATTTCGCGGTACTTCGGCAGCGGCCAGCTCTCGTCGGCGACGAGCTTTTCGAGGCAGTCCACCGTGGTACGGAGATCCAGCATCGCGCTGACGATCTCTTCGTGGCATCCGCAGAGCGCGGTCTTGAGCGCATCGGTCTTGGCGTAGAGCTCGTCGAGTCCGGCGCCGAGGGCAGCCGCGTTCTTCTGAACGGCGGCGAGTCCGACGGTGAGACCGGCTTCCTTCGCCGCGGCGAGAGCGCCGGCGGCTTTGCCGAATTCGCAGGCAACCGCGGGAGCGATCATGCTGGACGCGATTTCGAGGGTGATCTCACCTTCGATCCGAATCCGGCGATGATACTCTTCGAGGAAGACTTCGTAGCGGGATTCGAGCTCACGCTTGCTGTAGACGCCGTATTTCTCGAGCAGTGCGATGTTGGCCGGAACGGTCAGGCAGCGCAGCGCTTCCATCGTGGTCTTGGCGTTGGGCAGTCCGCGCTTGGCGGCCTCGACAACCCACTCGTCGGTGTAGCCGTTGCCGTTGAAGATGATCCGCTTGTGGGCCTTGATCGTCTTCTGCAGCAGCTTCTGGAGCCCGGCATTGAAATCGGCGGCGCTGAGTTTTTCCAGCGCTTCGCTGATCTGGTCGAACGCCTCGGCGACGATCGTGTTGAGAATCGTGTTCGGGCCGGAGCAGGACTGGCTGGAACCCGGGGCACGGAACTCGAACTTGTTGCCGGTGAAGGCGAACGGGCTGGTACGGTTACGGTCGGTCGCATCGCGCGGCAGCGGCGGCAGCGTGTCGGCGCCGATCCGCATCGCGCCGGAGTGGCGGCTGGAGGTCGGGGTGCCTTTTTCAAGCTGCTCGATCACGTCGGCGAGCTGGTCGCCGAGATACATCGAGATGATCGCCGGCGGAGCTTCGTTGGCGCCGAGGCGATGGTCGTTGCCGGCGCCGGTGACGGTGGCGCGGAGCAGATCGCTGTGGCTGTCGATCGCGGCGATGATCGCGGTCAGCACGGTGAGGAAAATCGCGTTCTGGTGCGGATCGTTGCCCGGGTTCAAGAGGTTGCTGTCGCCGTAAGCGATCGACCAGTTGTTGTGCTTGCCGGAGCCGTTGATGCCGGCGAACGGCTTTTCATGCAGCAGGCAGACCAGGCCGTTGCGGTCGGCGACCTGACGGAGAACTTCCATCACGATCATGTTGTGGTCGCAGGCGAGGTTCAGCTCTTCGAACATCGGGGCCAGCTCGAACTGGGCCGGGGCGACTTCGTTGTGACGGGTCTTGGCCGGGATGCCGAGCGTCCAGAGTTCCTTCTCGACTTCAGTCATGAAATTGAGAATCCGGCTCTTGATCGAGCCGAAGTAATGGTCTTCCAGCTGCTGGTGCTTCGGCGGCGGAGCGCCGAACACGGTCCGGCCGGTCTGGACCAGGTCGGGACGCTGCAGATAGAAATGCTTGTCGATGAGGAAGTATTCCTGCTCCGGTCCGAGGGTGATCTTGACCGGTTCGTCGGCCACGCCGAAGCACTTCAACAGGCGTTTGGTCGAGGCGGACAGGGCCTGCATCGAACGGAGCAGCGGGGTCTTCTTGTCAAGCGCTTCGCCGGTGTAGCTGCAGAACGCGGTCGGGATGCAGAGCGTGGCGCCGTTGCCGTGACGTTTGATGAACGCCGGGCTGGTCGGGTCCCACGCGGTGTAGCCGCGCGCTTCGAAGGTGGAGCGGAGGCCGCCGGAGGGGAAGCTCGACGCGTCGGGTTCGCCGACGATCAGGTTCTTGCCCGAGAAGACCATGATGCTCTTCGCGCCCTTCGGCTCGGCGAAGGAATCGTGCTTTTCAGCGGTCGTTCCGGTCAGCGGCTGGAACCAGTGGGTATAATGGGTCGCGCCGCGTTCGAGCGCCCAGTGCTTCATCGCATGAGCGACGTCGCCGGCGATTTCGGGATCGAGCGGCTCACCCTTCATGATGGTGGCAAACAGCTTTTCGCAGCACGGCTTCGAGAGATATTCCCGCATGACGTCGGTGTTGAACACGTCCTCGGCATAGTAGCCGAGGTCGACCGGCTTGGCCTCCATCGGCTTGCTTCCGGTGAGGTTCGCTACCGCGTTGACCGCCTTGCTTCGATTTTGGTTGCTCATTGTGGACCCTCCTGTCATTCTTTATTAATGGGAGTTGGCTTGGAGTTTCTGTAAGGAAAAAATAAGCAGAAAACGTGCCAAGTCGGTTTTGAGCGGGCGGCCCCTCAGCTGCCCCCTGTAATATTTACAAAAATGTAAAGTATGACTGTGGCGTTTTACAAATTTGTAAAAACGCTGTTCCGGTTGACCCCCGTTTTACGCTCAGACTTGAACTTGGCACATATCATGCTGGATACTCCCCTACGAAGTATTGCAATCAATTCAGAAAGGAGCACTGAATCTTATGGAACAAATGCGGCAACAACAAGAGAACCCTGCACAACGGTTCGACCGGCCTCCGGTACCCGACAGCGGGCTCTACAGCTTCAAGAACGAGCATGACGCTTGCGGCGTCGGCCTGGTCGCCGACCTCAACAACGTGCCATCTCACAAAATTGTAACTATGGGCCTCACCGTGCTGAAACGGCTGATGCACCGCGGCGCGGCGGGCGGCGATCCCGACACCGGGGACGGCGCGGGGCTGCTGCTTTCTCTTCCTGACGAGTTCTTCCGCAAACACGTGAAGAAGCTGCCCGAAGCCGGCAAGTACGGCGTCGCCATGCTGTTCGGCGGAGTCGGGCACGAGGCGGAGATCGAGAAGATCGTCGCCGCCGAGGGCGGCCGGGTCATCGCCTGGCGCAACGTTCCGACCGTTCCGGGGAAAATCGGTCGTGCCGCGCGCGAAACCTGCCCGGTGATCCGCCAGCTTTTCGTCGGCGGAGAAGCCTTTGCGGACCAGTCCGCGCTCGAGCGCAAGCTCTTCGTCATGCGCCGCCTCATCGAGAAGGCGGTTCCCGAGGCTTATGTCTGCAGCATGTCCAGCCGCAGCATCATCTACAAGGGACTCCTGCTCGCCACTCAGCTTGAGAATTTCTACACCGATCTGGGCGATGCTTCGTTCAAGTCGCCGCTGGCCCTTGTCCACCAGCGGTACAGCACGAACACGTTCCCGACCTGGAGCCTCGCGCATCCGTTCCGCTACCTCGCGCACAACGGCGAAATCAATACGCTGCGCGGCAACCTCAACAGCCTCACCAGCCGCGAGCCGCACCTCGCTAGCGAACTCTTCGGCGAAGACATGCCCAAGATTCTGCCGCTGGTTGCGCCGGGCCAGAGCGACTCGGCCTGCCTCGACAATATGTTCGAGCTGCTGGTCGCCGGCGGACGCGATCTCGCCCACTCGCTGCTGATGCTGATGCCGCAGGCGTGGGGAAAGAACTACCATCTCGGACGCGACGTGCGCGGCTTCTTCGAATACCACTCCGCGCTGATGGAGCCGTGGGACGGCCCCGCCGCCGTGGCCGCCAGCGACGGCGTCAACGCCTGCGCGATCCTCGACCGCAACGGCCTGCGTCCGGCCCGCTACACGCTCTGCAAGGACGGTCTCTTCGTCCTCGCCTCCGAGACCGGCGTGCTCGACCTCGACCCGGCCGACGCGGTCCGCAAGGGCCGTCTGCGTCCCGGCGAGATCCTCTACCTCGACCTCGAAAACCACCGGCTGCTGCTCGACGGCGAAATCAAGAGCCGCGTCGCACGCCGCCGCCCCTATCGCCGCTGGGTCGAAGAGAACAAGATTTCGGTCAACGGACTCTTCTCGGAAGTCACTCCGGGCGAAGTCCCCGGCAACCTGACCTATATGCAGAAGCTCTTCGGGTACTCCCGCGAAGACGTCGAAATCCTGATCCGTCCCATGGCTGCGAGCGGTCATGAGCCGACGGGTTCGATGGGCAACGACGCGGCGCTCGCCGTTCTTTCGGAGAAGCCGCAGCTTCTGTTCAACTACTTCAAGCAGCTCTTCGCCCAGGTGACCAACCCGCCGATCGACCCGATCCGCGAGGAGCTGGTCATGAGCCTGCTGACTTACATCGGCAATCCGGGCAACATCCTGGCCGAGAAGCCGCAGTATGCGCGGCTGGTCAAGCTGCAGCGTCCGGTCCTGACCGACGACGAAGTCTGCCGGCTGGAGCAGATCGGCTCGAACGACTTCCGCGCCAAAGTCCTGCCGATGGAATTCCCCGCCGGCGGAGACGGCCGGATGCTCGAGAGGGCGCTGAAGCGCCTCGCGACCGACGCCGTCGCCGCGGTCCAGGAGAACAACCGGATTCTGATCCTTTCCGACCGCAATCCGTCTCCCGGCTCCACGCCGATTCCGTCGCTGCTGGCGACCGCCGCGGTCAACCGCGCGCTGGTCGACGCCGGGCTGCGTCCCGGAGTCGGCCTGGTCGTGCAGTCCGGCGAAGTCCGTGAAATCATGCACTTCGCGCTGCTGATCGGCTACGGCGCCACCGCCGTCAATCCGTATCTCGCGCTGCAGACGGTGACCGCCCTGAGCCAGGAAGGCATCATTGCCGCCGACCCGGTCATCGCGGCTTCGAACTACATCAACGCGGTGGACAAGGGCCTGCTCAAAGTGATGTCCAAGATGGGCATCTCCACGCTGCGCAGCTACCGTTCGGGTCAGGTTTTTGAAGCGATCGGCCTCTCTCAGGAGCTGATCGACGAGTTCCTGCCCGGCACCGCCAGCCGCATCGGCGGTATCGGCCTGGACGAAATCGCCGGCGAAGCGAATGCGCGCCGCAAAGAGGCCGACGAGTGTGACAACCCGCTCCTTCCGGACGGCGGCGTCTATCAATACCGTCGCGACGGCGAACAGCACCTCTGGACGCCGGCCTCGCTGGCCGCGTTCCGCCAGGGCGTCCAGACCGGCGACTATGCGAAGTACAAGGTCTATTCGAAGCTGATCGACGATCAGGCCGGGCACCTCTGCACGCTGCGCGGACTCTTCGATTTCGCTGAAACCGCTCCGATTCCGATCGAAGAGGTGGAAAGCGTCGAAAGCATCGTCAAGCGGTTCGTCTCCGGCGCGATGTCGCTGGGCTCGCTGAGCCCCGAGGCGCACGAGGCGATCGCCATCGCCATGAACACGCTCGGCGGCATGAGCAACAGCGGCGAGGGCGGCGAGGACGCCATCCGCTATACGCCGGGTCCGAACGGCGAAGACCGTTCCAGCGCGATCAAGCAGATCGCCTCGGGCCGGTTCGGCGTGACCATCGACTACCTCCGCCACGCGAAGGACCTCCAGATCAAGATGGCCCAGGGCGCGAAGCCCGGGGAAGGCGGCCAGCTCCCCGGCCACAAGGTGGACAAGTACATCGCGCGGCTCCGGCACTCGATGCCGAACGTGACGCTGATCTCTCCGCCGCCTCACCACGACATCTACTCGATCGAGGATTTGGCGCAGCTGATTTACGACCTCAAGAACGCGAACCCGAGGGCGCGCGTTTCGGTCAAGCTGGTCGCCGAAGTCGGCGTCGGCACGATCGCCGCGGGTGTGGCCAAGGCGCACTCCGACGTGGTGCTGATCGCCGGACACGACGGCGGCACCGGCGCTTCGCCGCTGACCAGCATCAAGCACGCGGGCCTGCCGTGGGAGCTCGGTCTTGCCGAGACGCAGCAGACGCTGGTGCTCAACCATCTCCGCGACCGCATCCGCATTCAGGTGGACGGCCAGCTCAAGACCGGCCGCGACGTGATCGTCGGCGCGCTGCTCGGAGCCGAGGAGTTCGGTTTCGCCACGACCGTTCTGGTCTGTCTCGGCTGCGTCATGATGCGCAAGTGTCATGAGAACTCCTGCCCGGCGGGCATCGCCACCCAGGACCACGAATTGCGCAAGCGTTTCGCGGGCAAGCCGGAATATGTGATGAACTTCCTGCGCTTCGTCGCCCAGGAAGTCCGCGAATACCTTGCGCAGCTCGGCCTGCACAGCCTCGAGGCCGCCTGCGGCCGCAGCGATCTCCTGAAAATGAACCGGGCGATCGACTTCTACAAGGCGCGCAACCTGGACTTCGCGAACATGCTGCGTCCGGCCATGGGTCCGGCGATCCATTGCGACGACGCCGCCGCGAAGGAGCCGCTCGAGAACTACGACCGCCGCGAACTCCTGCCGGAGCTGACCAAGCATGTCAAGAACGGCAAGAAGGTCGTGATCGACCGCAAGGTCTGCAACGTGGACCGCACGGTCGGCACCGAGCTCTCCGGCGACATCGCCGATGTCTACGGTGAGAAGGGGCTGCCGGAGGACACCATCCGGGTCCGCTTCACCGGCTGTGCCGGACAGAGCTTCGGCGCGTTCCTCGCTCCGGGCGTCACCTTCGAACTCTCCGGCGAGGCGAACGACTATGTCGGCAAGGGCATCTCCGGCGGCAAGATCATCATCCGCCCGGCGGCGGAAGCGACCTTCAAGGCGTCGCAGAACGTGGTCGCCGGCAACGTGATCGGCTACGGCGGCACCTCCGGCAAGGTTTTCCTCTGCGGTCAGGCGGGCGAGCGCTTCGCCATCCGCAACTCCGGCGTGACGCTGGTGACCGAGGGCGTGGGCGACCACGGCTGTGAATACATGACCGGCGGACGCGTCGTGGTGCTGGGTTCGACCGGCGTCAACTTCGCGGCGGGCATGACCGGCGGACTTGCTTACGTATATGATGAGACCGGCGACTTCGACTTGCGCTGCAACGTCGGAACCGTGGACCTCGAAACCGTCGAGCACGGCAGCGGCGACGAAACGGAACTGCTCGCGCTGCTCCGTGAACACGCCGAGTCCACCGGAAGCGAAAAGGCGAAGGCGATTCTCGAAGACTGGGTGAACAGCCGTCCGAAGTTCGTGAAGGTCTTCCCGGTGGAATACCGTCAGGCGCTCGGGCGCATGGCCCGTGAAGACGCCGAAGCGGTGGATCGTCGCAAAGAGGACAACTGACCGGTTGGATAAGGAGACTGAAAAATGACGCAACGAATTCATGATATCTACCGCCCGGTCGATCAACGCGTCCGGGATTTCGACGAAGTCGAGCGCGAGTTCTCGTATGATGAACTCAACGAGCAGGCCAAACGCTGCATGAACTGCGGCATTCCGTTCTGCCACGGCTCCGGCTGTCCGCTCGGGAACGTGATTCCCGAGATCAACGCGGCGGCCGCCGCCGGAAACTGGGAACTGGCGTGGCGCATTTTGAGCGGCACCAGCTTCTTCCCGGAATTCACCGCACGCATCTGCCCGGCGCTCTGCGAGGGCTCCTGCACCGACGGCATCGACACCGACCCGGTGATGATCCGCCAGCTGGAGAAGACGGTCATCGAGACCGCCTTCAAGAAGGGATATGTCAAGCCGCTCACGCCGAAGACGCGCAAGGAACAGAGCGTGGCCGTGATCGGCGCCGGCCCGGCCGGACTTTCCGCCGCCGCCGCCCTCAACCTGGCCGGCTACAACGTCACCGTCTATGAGAAGAACGCGACAGCGGGCGGTCTGCTCCGCTACGGCATTCCCGACTTCAAGCTCTCCAAGAAGGTGATCGAGCGCCGCATCGACCTGATGAAAGAGGCCGGAATCAACTTCGAATTCAATACCGAAGTCGGCGTCGACGTCTCCGGCGAATATCTGCACAAGCGGTATGACGCGGTGATTCTCTCCGTCGGCACTCCGCTGGCGCGCGACCTCAAGGCGCCGGGGCGCGAGCTCGAAGGCATTCACTTCGCGCTGGAGCTGCTCCAGGGTCAGAACCGGGTCAACAGCGGCGAGTGCGAGGAGCTGCCGATTTCGGCGGCCGGAAAGAACGTCCTCGTGATCGGCGGCGGCGACACCGGCAGCGACTGCGTCGGCACCTCGGTCCGTCACGGCGCGAAGAGCATTCTCCAGATCGAAATCATGCCGAAGCCGCCCGAAGACCGGTCGCCTTCGACCCCCTGGCCGGATTGGCCGTATATGCTCCGCACCAGCTCCAGCCACAAGGAAGGCGGCGATCGCCGCTGGAATCTGGCGACGAAGCGGTTCCTCGGCGAAAACGGTCATGTCACCGGAGTCGAGGTGGTCACCGTGGAGTGGGAGTTCACCCCGCTTGGCCGCCCGGTCAAGTTCAAGGAAGTTCCGAACTCGACCGAAATTCTTCCGGCGGACCTCGTGCTGCTGGCGATGGGCTTCACCGGAGTCGCTCCGGACGGTCTCACCGCCGAACTCGGCCTCAAGGTCGACGAGCGCGGCCGGGTGCAGTCTGATCCGAAGCGCGGAATTTTCGTCACCGGCGACAGCGCCCGCGGCGCTTCGCTCGTGGTCTGGGCGATGGCGGACGGCAAAAAGAGCGCCGAAGAGGCGGACCGGTATCTCACCGGAGGCGAATAATGAAATTCTCGAAGTGGCACGGCCTCGGCAACGATTTCATCCTGCTTGAACTGGCGAAGAATTCGTCGTTTCAGGCGGGTGAGGTCGTCGAGCGCCTCTGCGACCGCCACTTCGGTGTCGGCGCGGACGGCGTAGTCACCATTCGTCCGCTCGGCGGAAACGCCTTCGAAATGCGGATCTACAACTCCGACGGCACGGAACCCGAGATGTGCGGGAACGCCACCCGCTGCGTCGGACTTTACATCAAGCGGCGGATGCTCGCCCACGGCGACGAGTTCGAGCTCCACACCAAGGCCGGGATCGTCCGGCCCAGGGTGCTGGACGCCTGCTCGGTCACGGTCGATATGGGCGTTCCGCGACTGCTGCGCGGAGAGATTCCCGTCGCCGGGAACTCCTCCGAGGAAGCGCGCGAGGTCAAACTCAGCGTCGACGGCCATGAATTCACGGCGTTCTGCGTGTCGATGGGCAATCCGCACGCCGTGATTTTCGTGCCGGACATCAACGCGGTCCAACTCGAAAAGTGGGGCCCCGTCCTCGAATGCGATCCGCAGTTTCCGCGCAAGATCAACGTCGAATTCGTCGAGGTGCGCACGCCCCAGATGGTCCGCATGCGCGTCTGGGAACGCGGCTGCGGCATCACCACGGCCTGCGGAACCGGGAGCTGCGCGACGGTGGTCGCCGGACGGCTCTCCGGCCGCACCGGCGGTTGCGTGAATGTCCTGCTCGACGGCGGCGAACTCGTGATCCGGTATGCGCCGGAAGAAGACAACCATGTGTACATGACTGGCCCGGCCGTTGAAGTGTTCCGGGGCGAACTCGTGGAGAAAATCTGAAATGGCTCAAATCAATTCGAATTATCTGAAGTTACCCGGCAGCTACCTCTTCGCGGCCATTGCGAAGAAGGTCGCCGCCTACCGGCAAGCGCATCCCGACGCCGATATCATCCGGCTCGGAATCGGCGACGTGACCCGTCCGCTGGTTCCGGCGGTGATCAATGCGATGCATCGGGCGGTCGACGACATGGCTTCGGCCGAAACCTTTCACGGTTACGGCCCCGAGCAGGGGTATGATTTCCTGATCGACGCGATCATCCGCGCCGAATACGCCGACCGCGGCGTGGAAGTCGCCCGCGACGAAGTGTTCGTCAGCGACGGCTCGAAGTGCGACGTGGCGAACATCCAGGAGATCTTCGACCTCGGCAGCCGGGTGGCGATCTGCGACCCGGTCTACCCGGTCTACCTGGACACCAACGTCATGGCCGGCCGCACCGGGGAACTGCAGGGAGACGGGCATTTTGCCGGCGTCACCTATCTGCTCGCCTCGGCCGAAAACGGATTTGCCCCGGCGCTGCCGGAGGAGCCGGTCGACCTGATCTATCTCTGCAGCCCGAACAACCCGACCGGGACCGCCCTGTCGCGCGAAGAGCTGGCGAAGTGGGTCGCCTATGCGAAGGAGACCGAAGCGGTCATCCTGTTCGACAGCGCCTACAGCTCCTACATCCGCGAGAGCGATCCGCCGCGCAGCATCTATGAGATCGAAGGCGCCAGGGAAGTGGCGATCGAGTTCAAGTCGTTTTCGAAGACGGCGGGATTCACCGGGGTGCGCTGCGCCTTCACCGTGGTTCCCAAGGAACTCAAGTGCCGCGACCGGGCCGGGAAGCTGCAAAGCCTCAACGCGCTCTGGCTCCGCCGCCAGTGCACGAAGTTCAACGGCGTGAGTTACGTCGTCCAGCGAGGCGCCGAAGCGGTTTATTCGCCGGAAGGCATGAGCGAGATCCGCGCGCAGATCGACTACTATATGGAGAACGCCCGGATCATCCGGGAAGGACTGACGGAAGCCGGCTGCACGGTTTTCGGCGGAAAAAATGCTCCGTATATCTGGTGGAAGCTGCCGGATGGGCTTGATTCGATGAATTTTGCTGATACATTACTGGAAAGGTGCCGCGTCGTCGGCACTCCCGGCGTTGGATTCGGCCCGGGCGGAGAAGGCTATTTCCGTCTGACCGCGTTCGGCGACCGGAACCGCACGATCGAAGCGGTGGAGCGCATTCGCAGTACACAGCTCTTCCACTGAGCAATGAAAAAACAGCGGGGTTCGGGATACAATGGATGAGAAATTGAAGTCCGAAATGACTGTTTTGCAGGAGATCAGCTCGGCCATCGTACATGAACGCAATGTCGATACCCTGCTGGACAAAGTCCTCGATGTGCTTCACCGGCGCATGGGGATGCTGCGCGGCACCTTCACGCTCCTGTACGGAGACATGCTGGTCATCGAAGCCTCGCAGGGGCTGGACGAGCACGAAAAACAGCTCGGGCGGTACCGCATCGGGGAGGGGATCACCGGCCACGTCGCCGAGACCGGCCGCCCCCACCTGATTCCGGACATCCGGCGCGACAGCCGGTTTCTGAATAGGACGAAGTCCCGGGGCGAAGATCAGCAGGTCGCATTCATCTGTGTGCCGATCATCCATTTGGAACAGGTGGTCGGCACGCTCAGCATCGACCGGCAGGTCACTCCCGAATCCGACCTGCAGAGCGACATGGCGCTTCTGGAGATCATCGGCAACATCACCGCCGAAGCGGTCGCCGTCTGCCGCAAGGAGCGCGAGGAGCGCGACAGCCTGCTCGAAGAGAACCGCAAACTCCGTGAGATGCTTTCGGAAAATCCGGGCGAAATGGTGGGCAACTGCCGCGCCATGCAGCAGGTCTACGCCCTGATCCGCCAGGTTGCGCCTTCCGACGCGACGGTGCTGATCCGCGGCAGTTCCGGCACCGGTAAGGAGCTGGTGGCGCGGGCGATCGTCAATCTTTCGCCGCGCAAGGACAAGCCGTTCATCTGCCTGAACTGCGCGGCGCTGCCCGAGAATCTGGTCGAGAGCGAGCTCTTCGGCCACGAGAAGGGGGCGTTCACCGGGGCGACCGGGCGGCGGATCGGCCGTGCCGAGGCGGCCGACGGCGGAACGCTGTTCCTCGACGAAATCGGCGACCTCACGCTTCAGACCCAGGTCAAACTCCTGCGGTTCATCCAGGAGCGCACCTTTTCGCGGGTGGGCAGCAACGCGGAACTCCGTTCCAACGTCCGCTTCCTCGCCGCGACCAGCCGCAACCTGGAAGAGCTGATGCGCCAGAAGCTGTTCCGCGAGGACCTTTACTACCGGCTCAACATCTTCCCGATCGCGATGCCGGACCTCTCCAAGCGCAAGAGCGACATCATCCTTCTGTCGGAGCACTTCATCGAGAAGATGAACGTCAAGTACGGCAAGAAGGTCAAGCGCCTTTCGACCCCGGCGATCAACATGCTGATGGCCTACCACTGGCCCGGCAACGTGCGCGAGCTCGAGAACTGCGTCGAGCGGGCGGTGCTGACCGCGCAGGACGACTGCATTCACGGCTACAACCTGCCGCCGTCGCTCCAGACCGGCAAGGAGTCCGGCACCGAGCTGCTGCCGGAAGGCAAGGCGTCGTTCAACACGCTGGTGGATTCCTATGAACGCGAACTGATCGTCGAGGCGCTGAAGCGCAACACCGGCAACATGTCGGCGGCGGCGCGCGATCTCGGGATCTCCCCGCGGGTGATCCACTACAAGATCGGCCGGCTGGGCATCACGCCCGACTGGTACGCCGAAGGCACCGAGGAGTAGGCGAAAACCGGGCCGGAGCATTTGCATCACGCTTCCGGCCTCGGTATCTTGACCGTTGATAATGCCCAAAGGCGGACAAACGGATATTGATGCTTCCACTTCTGGAGAACGCCTGAATTCTGCCTCTCCCGTCACTTTTTGGGGGGCGGGGCGACGTTCACTTCGGCCGGCAAGGAAATGGGAAATCTGCTCACGATCGACTTTGCGTCTTCTTGAATTTCTGCCATCGCTCCTGTATCGGCAATCTTCGAATTTTCTGTCCTCTCGCAGATGACTTGTTCATTCAGAAAATGTTAACAAATGTATCGACTTCTCTTGAAAATTTATTAGTCGAACGGTAAATTATGAAAATATAGTTTGATGCATTTTGGGGCAAGGCTCAGCAAGGGTGCTTCAGGTACCCGGAGGTCATAGGTATATGCATAAGGCAACGAATTTGCAATTTCAGTCCCAGTCCGAGTCTCCGCATTCGTTTGAACGGATTTTTTCTTCCCGAGTTGCTCTGTTGCGTTTTCCTCTTCTGATGCTGGTCATTGCGATTCATGCACGTTGCCCCTCCCTGGACTTGCGCATGTTCGGCAATTCCTTCTTTGCAAAGTTCCCCTATACGGCGATTCCGTTCTTTTTTATGATTTCCGGTACATTCCTGGTGCTCAAACTGAACGTCGGTGAAACGCTTGATTACCGGGGAATGCTGAAGAAGAAGTTGTTTTCACTGTTGCTCCCTTATATCCTGTGGAATGTATTATTCTGTTTGCCTCATTTGATCCTGCCTCTTTTAGCTCAATCATTATCGTTCCTGCCGGCTCCCAAATACGAAGAAATGAATGCGTTTCTGGTTTTTTTGAGGACATTTGGCCTGAATGGGCAGCCTCCTATCGACGTTCCGCTCTGGTTTGTGCGCAATCTGATGGTGCTTTTTCTGCTTGCTCCGTTGTTGGTCGCGCTGATGCGGCGATTGCCGGTGTGGGTATCGTTGTTACTCCTGATCGGGCTGGATATCGCACCCCCGATCGCCGGGATGAGTTATTTCATGCTCGGCATTTTGCTGGGAATCCGCAAGCCATCCCTGGGCTGGGTGGATCGCGGCTGGGTATTCTGGCTGATATCGGCTCCATTGCTGCTGTTCTCCTACCGTTGGACGAATACGTGGCAGTTGGGCGGAGTTTCCGGCAATGATTTTCTCTGGACGCTTTTCTGTTTCGATGCGGCGCTTCTGTTCTATGCAATGGGAGGCTGGATGCAGAAATGGAAAATTCACGCTGTCATGCCATTGATTTTTCTCAGCAACGGCAGTTTCTTCGTATATTGCCTCCATGCTCCGCTGACCACGACCCTGGCGCGTTTTTTCAATGCAAATTCATTTGCAGCCCGTCTCCCGGTCGTGTTTTACCTTCTGACGATTTTTGTGGCGACAGTGATTTGTTATGCCATCTATATCGTTCTTCGAAAGTGGGTCCCATTGGTATTCCGCATTCTGAACGGACAGCGTCCCGCCTGATTTTGCCGACGGCGTGCCTTGGCCGGTCTGATTTCCGCATTCGCAGCAGATGGATCGGCTCCCGACCGTTCTGCGACGTTCCGCCGCAGAATGTCCGGCGCCCCCGGGTGGACCGCGCTCTTCGCCGCCGGTCCGCCCTCCGATACATCTCTGTCGGCCGCCTCTTTCTGCCGTTCCCGGAGCCGACAGGCTCTATCTTCCCCTTCGGCGGCGTCGCGGCCTGACTCCAATCGCATAAAATGCGAAAAAAATCAAACCGCTCTTGCTTTTTATATCAAAATGATATATAATAGAAGGCAAAGGCAGGAGATTTGGAATGCGAAAAACAAAATCATATAAGCTTGAAACCATTTTGGAGCGGCGGATCGCCATGGGCGACTACGCGCTGCTCGACTTCCCGGCGGAACGCAAGCTGGCCGCCGCATTCAACGTGACCCAGATGACCGCGCGCAAGGCGGTGAAGAACCTGGAGAAGCAGGGGCTGCTGGTGCGCCAGGCCAACGGCACCGTGACCGCGGCCGCAAAGAAAGCGGGAACGGTGGCGTTTCTGGCGCCGACGTTCCTGTCGTCGCACATCTTCATGTATCAGAAGATGCTCGCCGCGGCGGCGGAGGAGACCGGCCGGCAGATGCGGACCGTGCTCTACATGCACTGGGATGACGCGATCATCGAGGAATCCCTGGAGCGGTTTGACGGCATCTTCCTCTATCCGGTACGTGAAGCCATGTCGGAACGGCTGGCCGATCTGCTGCGCGAGACACCGACCCCGGTGGTGGCGCTGGGCGTCGATCTGAGCGGGGAGGGGATTCCTTCCTTTCTGGACCAGCCGGCCAACGCTGCGGAACAGATCATCGATTTTCTCCGCGGACGCGGGTATCGCAAGATCGATTTCCTGCTCACCCAGCCGCGCGGCATGGGGGTGGACCGCTGGCTTGAACGCTGGCGGCTCCTGATTCGTCATCACGGCCTGGCGGGGGAGCTCTTCGAGTTCCCGGTGAAGTCTTACGGCGACAGTTACGAGCAGGCGTTCCGGCGGGTCGGGGAACTGATCGAGCGCGGCGCGTTCGACAGCAACTGTCTGCTTGGCGCAACCATGGCCGAAGCGATCGGCGCCTGCCGGGCGCTGGCGTCGCACGGAATCGTCCCGGGTCGGGAGATTGCGGTGAGTTCAGTGATTCGGAGCCGCGGCGGACTCGCCGAATATTACATCCCGTCGATCGCCGCCGTGGAGCCCGCCGATTGCGGCGGCGCCTTGCGGCAGTATCTGGAGTGGATGACCCGGCCGCGCGCCTCCTGGCCCGGAGAAATGGTGCGCTGGGGAGACGGCGGGCTGGTGTTGGCCGGGGAATCCGTTCCCCCTGCCGCCGAATTGAAGCGAAGGGAGGCGGTCAGATGAGCACGATCAGCTATCGGCGTGAATTGCCTGTCTGCTGTGAGGCGGACGTCGTGGTCGCCGGCGGCGGCCCGGCGGGAATCGCCGCCGCAGTCACCGCGGCCCGGCTGGGAGCGCGGGTGTTTCTGATGGAACAGCTCTCCGCCTTCGGGGGGATGGGCACTTCGGGCGGACTGCCCTTCTTCTGCCGTCCCACCGACGGAGAGCATTTTCTCTCCGCCGGATTCGGGCGTGAGGTTTACGACCGGCTCTGGCAGGACGGCGGCGCCGGACCGGACATGGTCTACGGCAGGCACCCCGAGGCGATCGGCGGATTCATCTACAACCCGGAGACGCTGAAGCGGATCTACGATGACCTGACGCGGGAGGCCGGTGTTGAATTCCGTTTCAACACATTCCTCACCGATGTGGTCACGGAGGGGAGCACCCTGACTCACGTCGTTTGCGCCGCCAAGAGCGGAGTGTTCGCCGTCGCCGGGAAACTCTTCATCGACGCCACCGGCGACGGCGATCTCGCCGCGATGGCCGGGGCGGAATTCGCGAAGGGCGATGAAGACGGTCGGATGCAGGCCGGCACGCTTTGCAGTCTGTGGAGCGGAATCGACTGGAGCCGGGTGAAAATCTGGGCCGACGGTGCGAGGATGGCCGAGGCGATCGCCGAGAACATGTTCACCGTGCCGGATATCAGCCTGCCGGGCATTCTCCGTGTCGGTTCGGATTTCGGCTGGGGGAATGTCGGCCACGTGTTCGGCTTGGACGGCACCGACGAGAAGAGCGTGACGGATGCTTTGATGGATGCCCGCCGCCGGGTTCCCGAGTATGAAGCCTACTATCGGCGTTTCGTCCCCGGCTGCGAAAATGCCCGGATGCTGTGCACCGCCTCCCTTCTCGGCGTGCGCGAAACGCGCCGGATTTCAGGAGATTACGTGCTCGATGTGGAGGATTTCAAGCGCCGCGCGGTGTTTGAGGATGAAATCGGCCGTTACGCCTATCCGGTCGATCTCCACTCTCCGTTCCCCCAGAAGGAGAGGAGCGGGGACGGCCTGTTCGAGAAACTGCGTTACCGCAATCCTGGGGAGAGCTACGGCATTCCCTACCGCAGTCTGCTGCCGCGCGGTCTCGACAACGTTTTGGTCGTCGGGCGCTGCGTCAGTACCGACCGCTATATGCAGGGGTCGCTGCGGGTCCAGCCGGGCTGCCATATTACCGGGCAGGCGGCCGGAGCGGCGGCGGCGCTGGCTGCCGGACGCAACCTGACGACGCGGGCGCTGCCGGTCGCCGATCTGCAGCGGCAACTGATCGGACTCGGCGCGTTCCTGCCCAATTTCGATTCCCGGCAAGACGATGTTTCACGATCGGTACAGGAGGTAAGATGAAGAACGTTCTCTTTGCGGTGCTGATGCAGCTGATGCTGCTTTCGGCCGCGACGGCCGCCGAACTCAAACTGGATGGCGG
This sequence comes from uncultured Victivallis sp., assembly GCA_964435365.1. Lineage (GTDB taxonomy): Bacteria > Verrucomicrobiota > Lentisphaeria > Victivallales > Victivallaceae > Victivallis. Next base: position 24,351 of record CAYSZM010000038.1, read on the forward strand.
TTGGAAGTTTTTCGCCGGCGATGATCCGGCATTTTCCGGGGTCGGTTTCGACGACAGCGCCTGGAAGGCGATCAAGGTTCCCGGATTCTGGAAGCGCGCCGGGTTCCCCGCCGACGGCATCGGCTGGTACCGGACGCGGATCGCTCTGCCGGCCGCCGCCGACCGGCCGCTCCAGCTTGTGCTGGAAGGGGTGGCGCGGTGCGATGAAACCTACTTCAACGGGCAGCTGATCGGCAGGACCGGCGACTTCTCCGACGCCGAGTCCAATTACAAATACCTGACGCGCCGTTACGACATTCCGCCGGAACTGGTCAAGGCGGAGAATGTCATTGCCATCCGGGTGTTTCCCGGCCGGGAGATTGCCGGGGGCGGGCTGGTCCGTCCGGTCCTGCTGCGGGAGCTTCCCGAGTCTGAAGCGCTGGCGGTGACGGCCGGAGCCGATGCGTTTTACCGCGAACCCGGGGAATCCGTGGTCTGCCGGGCGGAGGTGCGCAATCGTCTGCGGCAGCCGCGCGAAGCCGTCCTGCGCAGCGAAGTGCGCGATTTCTCCGGAACCCTGCTCGCTTCGCGGGAATGGCCGGTGAAGCTCGAAGGCGGCGGACATGCGCGGTTTGAACTCGATGTGAAATTGCCGGAGGTCGGCATTTACAAGGTTTCCTGCACACTCGGCGTCAACGGCGAAATTGAGAACCGGGACGAGACGAAAGTCGCCGTCCTGCCCCCGGAGTGCGCCGGGAGCAGACGCGACCCGCGCTTCGGCGTCGCCGCGCACCTCAACTGGTGGGATCGCAAAACGGTGCTGCAATCGCTCGACCTGATGCGCCGCGCCGGAATCGCCGCCGTGCGGACCGGCTTCATCTGGAACGAGATCCAACCCGACCTGGGCGACTTCTCCTTCGAGCGGACCGACCTGATCGTCGACGAAGCGGCGAAGCGCGGCATCACCGTTCTGCCGGTGGTTTCCGGAATTCCCGTCGCCGCCATTGCCGGCAAGGCCCGGAATCCGGCGATGCCGCTGGCCCGCGAGGCCGACCGCGCCGCCTTCCTGCGCGCCCTGTTCGGGCGGTATTGCGCGGCCGTTCCGGTGTGGGAGTTCGACAACGAGCCGAACCTCAACAAATACGCTCCCGAGGAGTATGGCGCGACTCTTGAATGCGCCATTGCGGCGGCGGCGGAATGCACCCCAAAGCCGGAGGTGATCGTCGGGGGACTTTCGTCGGTCAACGTCAAACGTCCGGGGCGGATAGCGGGGGACCTCTATCTGGAAGCGCTCTATGCCTGTGCCCCCGGATTTTCCGGCGTCGCCTTCCACCCCTATATCGGGTGGCCGGGCTCCAACGGCCGGATCGCCGCCGCGTTCCTGGCATCGATCGATTCGGTCATCGCGGTGATGAAGTCGCACGGCGGCGCTCCCGGCGGCCTCCGCCTGACCGAGTATTCCACGTCGGTCAGGCCGGACCAGGGGCGCACCGAACTTGACCAGGCCCGCTTCTTGGTGGTGACGACGGTCTCCGGACTGACCCGCGGGGAGGTGCGTGGTTTTTACTGGTACAACTTCCGTAACAAGGGGTTCCATCCGGCGGACAACGAGATGAACTACGGATTGATCAACTGGGATTTCTCGCCCCGGACCGCATTTGTCGCCTACTCCGTGCTGATCGACCGGCTCCGGTTCCTGAACTTCGCCGGCTCCCGGCAGTCCGGCAAGGCGGTGATTCACGAATTCGAAGACGCTTCGCGGAAAGTATTGGTCGCCTGGACCGATTCCGGCACCGAAACCATCGAGCTTGCCGACGTTGCGGGCGTTGTTGACCTCGCCGGTCGCCCGGAACCCGCCGACGGCGGAAAAATTGAAATAACCACCCTTCCCAAATATATCACAATCAAGAAATAAGGAGAACTGCGAAATGAAGGCGAAACTGTTTACCCTGATTGAACTCCTGGTGGTGATCGCGATTATCGCAATCCTCGCTTCCATGCTGCTTCCGGCCCTCAACCAGGCGCGTGAGCGGGGGAACTCCACCAAGTGCCTCAACAATATGAAGCAGGCGTCGATGGGGGCTTCGATGTACCTGGCTGACAACGGCGATTTCTTCATGATCTACCAGACGTCCTATGCGGTCGCCGACGGGAACAAGCGGGTCTGGGCCGAGCTGCTGAGCGACCGGGGCTATGTCAACCGCGGTATCTTCGCCTGTCCCGCCCTCAAATCCCCCAAGGTGCAGACCAATTACACGCCGAGCGGGATGACCTATACCGGATACGGTTACAACTTCCGGCACATCGGTTCCAACATGGGTGTGTCGTCCAGCGATACGAGAACGGCGAAGCTCAGCCAGCTCCGCTATCCCTCGATCGGCTATCTGGCCATGGACACCAATCAGGGACTGGGCTCCAATCTCGGACTGTTCCGGGTGGTCGAGGTTCTCTCGTCGAACCCGACGAGCAGCGGCCGCCCCGATCCGCGCCACACCGGCGGCTTGAACATCATCTATCTCGACGGCCATGCCGGCTGGAAGAAGGTGACGCTGGCGAATCCTTATCTGGAACTCGGTTCCGGGGGCACCTCGCAGCAATGGCGTGCGGGTCGTCCGTAAGGAGATTGATTCCTGCCGGCCACTGATATTTCCCTGGAAAAAGTGGCTCCGGCTGTTGCAAAAAACGGGGGGATCGGATATCGTAATATCTTGACAGATCTGATTCCCGCGTTTGCAACAGAAGGAGTGGAACGGGTATGAAGGACCAGCCGAGAGAATTCGCCGGCAGATGGATCACCTCCGAACGGTTCTGCGACGTTCCGCCGCAGAATGTCTGGCACCGTCAGTTGGACCGCTCCTCGCTGCCGGTCCGCGATCCCGAACTCGAAAACCGCCATGTCCTGTTCCGCCGGAGCTTCACGCTGGAGCACGCCGCCGGAACGGTCGCCTTCATCACCGCCGACGATTATTACAAGCTCTATGTCAACGGGGTGTTCGTCACCCAGGGACCGGCGGCGGGTTATCCGTTTCACTATTTCTACAACGAGGTCGATCTCTCTGACTTCGTCCGCCCCGGCGAGAACGTGATCGCGGTGCACACCTATTACCAGGGATTGATCAACCGGGTCTGGGTCAGCGGCGACCGGCGGCACGGGCTGCTGCTCGATCTCTGTTCGGACGGGAAGACGGTGCTCGCTTCGGACGAACGTTTCCTCTGCCGCGAACACTCCGGCTTTTCCGCCGCCGGGGAGGTGGGCTATGCGACGCAGTTCATGGAGCGCTACGATGCCGCCGCCCCCGAAGCCGGGTTCGAACGTCCGGAGTTCGACGATTCGGCGTGGAAACCGGCCCGGCTTCACCGCCATGCCGACTATCGGCTTTTCCCCCAGCCGTCGCGCCGTTTGGAGTTCGAGGTGATCGAACCGGAGACGGTGGTGAAAGACGGCAACCGTTTCTTCATCGATTTCGGCGCCGTCTATGTCGGCAGTCTCGAATTCCATGCCGTCGGCCGTCGCGGCGACGAAATCGTCATGCGGTTCGGGCAGGAGCTCGACCAGGACGGCTTTGTACGTTTTAAACTGCGCGCCAACTGCGAATACGTCGAATATTTCCGGCTCTCCGGATGCACCGACATTCTGGATCAGTTCGACTACAAGTCGTTCCGCTATGCCCGGCTGGAGCTGCCGCCCGGCTGCGAAGTCGTGCGCGATTCCATTGTGCTGCGGGCGCGGCACTACCCCTTCGAACTCAACGCGGCGTGCAACCGGAACGATGAGGCGTCGCTGGCGGTGTGGAATCTCTGCGTCGACACCCTCCGCTACGGCGTTCAGGAGGTGATCCAGGACTGCATGGAGCGCGAGAAGGGCTACTATCTCGGCGACGGCTGTTACAGTCTCTTAACCTTCTGTCTGCTGACGAAGGATTACACGCTGATGGAGAAGTTCTTCGACGATTTTCTGCGCACTTCGTTCATCAACCGCGGGCTGATGACCTGCGCGGCCTGTTCCTTCATGCAGGAGATCGCGGAGTATCCGCTCATTATGTTCACCACGTTCCTGGAATACTGCCATATGGTCGGCGATTTCGGGTTCGTCCGGGAGCGCTACGCCGCATTCGCCGACATTCTGGACTTCTACCGCGAGGAGTACGCCGAGTCCGACGGACTGCTCAACAACCTCGACAAATGGTGTGTCGTCGAATGGCCGGTCAACCTGCGCGACGGCTACGACGCCGATATCACCGAGGGAAAGCTCTGCACGACCAAACACAACGCGATCAACGCCTACTACATCGGCGCGATCAAGTGCCTGAACAAAGTGGCCGGGCTGATCGGGGAGAAGCCGTACCTCGCCGCGGAAGGAGTCGCCGCGCTGGAAGCGGCGTTCGCCGCCGCCTTCTACGACCGCGAACGGAAACTGTTCCGGGACAGCGTCTCCTCCACGCACATCAGCCTGCCCGGCAACGTGTTCGCCTGGTGGTTCGAGCTCTTCCCGGAACGGGAGGGCGTGGAGAACCTCAAGGCGATGATCCGCGAAAAGCGGCTGTCGCAGAGCATGTTCTTCGTCACCTTCCCGATGTTCTGCTCCCTGGTCCGCGACGGCGAAGAAGAGTTTGTCAATGAGTTGCTGACCGACGAACACGCCTGGCTCAACATGATCGCCGAAGGGGCCACCCGCACCTTCGAAGGATGGGGGAAGGAGATGAAGTGGAATACTTCGCTCTTCCATCTCACCATGTCTTACGGCGCGGCGTTCCTGACCGACTGGAACATCCGGGATATTTTCCGCTTCTCCTGAAAAATCGCAAAAAAGTCGAAAAAAAGAGTTGATCTTTCCGAAGAAGAGCCTATTTTAATAAAAAGAGCCGGTTTCACGTTCGTTCGTGAGATCGGCTCAAATGCAAACGGGACCCAACTTTGAACAGGGGAAGCTTTCACGGCTCGCCGGATTATGGCTACCAAAGAAACGCATAAGTTCAAGGAGCTTTACCGCTTCGTAAAACCTTACCGCACGCTGCTCGGAGTCGCCGTCGTCTTCCATGTGATCTGCACCTGCCTCGGTCTCCTGATGCCGCTTGTGCTCAAAATCATCATCGACAAGGCGCTCGGCGGGTCGGACCTGAACACGCCCACGTGCTCCTCCAACTCGCGCACAGCGCGCGACAGCGCCGA
>CAYSZM010000039.1:0-29413 GCA_964435365.1 uncultured Victivallis sp.
GTGCATATAGGTTTCCCAGAGCTCCGCCGGGCGGTTGCTTTTGCGGTCTTCCGGCTTCGGCCGGTACGAATCGGCGGCCGCGGCCGTCAGCATGATGGCGGAGAGAAGGAACAACAGCAGATGCGATTTCATAGAACGGTTCCCGATTTGTGCGATTTTTACTTGCGGAATTTCCACGCCGCCTGATATGCCTCCGACGCGGAGTCGGTCAACAGCCGGGGAACCTTGGTCACATCGGCGTGAAGATCGACATAGAGCATGCTGCCGCCGCCGGGGTGGGCGGTGACATCCGGCACCCGGGAATTCGCGTTGACCGAAGCCAGCGGCCACGGGAAGAAGCGCCACGACCAGCGGGAAACGTCGTTCTGAATGTTGGAGTCTCCCGCCAGGTAGGTCTTCGACGGCTGCTGGACCAGGCTGTAATGGCGGATGTAGTCGGCCGAAACCGTACCGTCCGTGGCGATGTATCCGGCATTGGTATTCATTGCATAGCTCTTCTCGCTTTTTTTCGCCGGGCAGATCAGCATGTTCGTCGATTTCTTGCTCGACACCTGATCGGCGGTAAACGCGGTCCTGAACCTCCAGATCCACCAGCTGGTATCGACGCCGCTGGACCCGCTGTAGACGGCGCAGTAGTAACGGTAGGAATCCTCATAAAAGGCGAGCCCGAGCCCGATCTGTTTGAAGTTGCCGAGACATTTCGCCTGTATCCCCCGACTGCGCGCCTGATTCAACGCCGGCAGCAGCATCGAGGCAAGAATCGCGATGATCGCAATAACGACGAGAAGCTCGATCAGGGTAAATTGCTTTTTCATGAACATCTCCGTTTTACTTTGCACTTACCAATTTCATGTTGCGGGGAAGGGCGCAACTGGAACGCATGACCAGTTGAGGGGTGAGCAGATGGGGTTCCTCGGGACCGATTTCACCGGCGGACTGCCGTTTCAACAGGTCGACGGCGCGTTCTCCGATCGCAAAACGGGACTCGGTGAGCATGCTGAATTTCGCCTCCTGTTTGAAATCCCCCCGGCCGCTCTCGCCCCAGAGGATCACCGAAAGATCGCCGGGGATGGCCCGCCGCGCCTCCTCGGCGTAGCGGAGAAACTCCTCCATGTGGGTGTGCGAAACGATGACCGCGGTGGTTTCCGGCAGGAGCCGGAAGCGGTCGGCGATTGCAATCCAGCTCTCCCGCGGCGGATACTCCAGCCGCAGCAGGTGCTTTTCCGGTTCCGCAACGCCGTCGAAACGCAACTGGTCGAGAAACTCCTTCTGGCGGTTGACGAAAACCGGCGAATCGCGCTCCAGGTCGAGCAGCATGATTTCGCGGTGGCCGATGCTGCGCAGGAAACGCATCGCCTGCCGGATCGCATCGCAATAGTCGCAGCTCAGGGGGATTCCTCCGGCGACCTGCCGGTTGATGCAGACCTGCGGAACCTGAAGCTGCCCGAGCTCCCCGATGACGGAAGAACATTCGGCGGGGGGCCGGTCCCAGATGATTCCGAGGAATTCCCCCTTCCGGTAGCGGAGTTTCAGCTTGTCAATCTCTTCGAAGCAGTCGGAGAGCTTGAGCTCCCAGTTCTGCAGATAGGCGCTGTTGGCCGCCCCGAGAATCAGGTTGCGGTTGAACTCCTTCTCCCGCAGCGGATTGCCGCTGTAATCCTCCAGCCGCAGCAGGATGGTGCGGGATTTGCCGTCGTCGGGGTCCATGACGAACGTTCCGCTGCGCGGCAGCCGGGCGATCAGCCCGTCGGCCTCCAGCCTCGCCAGCGCACTGCGCAGCGTCAGGAGCGCCACGCCCTGCTGGCGGGCGAAGAGACTCTCGCGCGGCAGCTTGGTCCCGGCGGGGTAAACCCCGGAACGGATCTGCGTGCTCAGCTCCTCGTAGATGAGATCACTCTTGCTCTTCAGCGAATCGGTTTCCATGATTCCGGGACTCCATCTGCGTCATATATAATTCATTTTGATTTACTGCTGATTAATTATGGTGCAGAAAGCGCCCGATGTCAAGAGCGAAGCCGAGAAAAACGCGATAAATTCGCCATGCGAGGCAATGGCCCGGCCGTTTCCCCCGGTTTTCAGCCCTGCCGAGGCCGACAATCAGGGTGTCGCCCGGACGGGAACCGCGGGTTCCGGGACGGCGGGGGCTTTTTCTTTCAGCGTCAAAACGGCGATTTCAGGCGGGCAGAAAAGACGCAGCGGGACGATGCTCGTGCCGATGCCGCGGGTGACGAAAACGGTGTTCCGCCCTTCCCTCACCAATCCGTAGGCGTAGCGGCGGCCGAGGCGGGAAGACATCACCACCGGTCCGTAGAGCGGCAGCACGATCTGCCCGCCGTGGGTGTGCCCGGCCACCGCCAGCGCAACCGGCTCCGGCATGGTGGAGAAGATGTCCGGCGTGTGGGTCATCACGATGCGCGGAAGGGAATCTTCAGGCAGCAGCGCGTTCCACGCCCCCGTTGTCCGGGTCCAGCCGTCGGAAGCGCCCGCCAAGCGGAACCGCTTCCCGTTGAATTCAAGTTCGACGCTCCGGTCTTCGAGCAGCGGAATCCCCTTCTCCCGGAACGCGCGGACGAACCCCTCCTTGCCGATCCAGTGTTCGTGGTTGCCGAGCACGGCGTAAACGCCGAGCGGCGCGGAAAGGCGGGACAGCTCCCCGGCGATGGTCTCCGGCGTCGCGGCCTGGTCCTGCCGGACCCCCGCCGCGAAATCGCCCGGCAGCAGAATCAGGTCCGGCTTTTCGGCGTTGACCGCATCAACGATCTTCCCCAGCCGTTCGATCGCCTCCGGGGTCGGGCGGACGTGGAAGTCCGCCACTACCGCCACTTTGAGTGGGGAGAGCGTCCATTCCGCCGAAGGGACGTCGAGCCGGGTGACGGTGATCCGCTTCGCCTCGTGGCGCATGAAGAAAATCAGGCTGGCGACGAACAGCGGCAACAGCACGACTCCGCAACCGAAGCCGCGCAGAAACCAGCGTCCGCCCGTCCGTTTTTTCGGCATTCCGCTCAGCGCCTCCCCGGTTTTTCCCAGCAGCGCCGGGCCGGATCGCTTCCTTTCGCGTTCCCGGAACGGCGTTTCTTGAGCACGCCGATCTGCTGGCGGCGCTCGGCAAGTCCGCGGTTGACCGGAATCGGCGTGCCGTCCGGCGCTTTGCCGGTGTAATACATCGCCCCGCCCATGGTCATCGGCAGCGGAATATAGTCCTGCACCTGCTGGAGGCTCCACTTGTGCTTGTCGAGAAAGTCATCCACCGTCTTCATCTCCTTCTCGGAGCAGCCGGGGAAGTTCGAGATGAAAAGCGGAATCAGATACTGCTCCTTGCCGCACTCGCGGCTGAGCTTGTCGAACACCTCCATGAACTTGTAGAAATCCTCCGCCGGGCTCTTGCGCATCAGCGAGAGCACCTTCGGGTTGAGATGTTCGGGCGCGACCTTCATATGGCCGGAGACGTGATGGCGCACGATCTCTTCGAGCAGTTCCGGCTGGCGCAGCGCCAGGTCGAGCCGGATTCCGGAATTGATGTAGAGATGCTTCAGCTTGGGGTGTTTGCGCATCCGCCGCAGCAGCTGGACCGTCTCCCGGCCGGTGCAGACGTAGCTGGAGCACGGCACCGGGTAAAGGCAGCTCGAGCGCTTGCATGTCTTGCAGCGTTCGAGGTCGTAACGGCTCTGGAAAATATTCCCCGCCGCGCCGCCGACATCGCTGATCGTCCCCTTGAAATAGGGCTGTTCGGAGATCGTGTCGAGCTCGCGCATGATCGAATCCTCGCTGCGGCTCATCACATGCCGCCCCTGATGAATGACCAGCCCGCAGAAAGCGCAGCCGCCGGGGCAGCCGCGCACCGCCTGGATCGAATCCTTGATCGTCTCGTAGGCGGGAATCCGCCCCTTGTATTTCGGGTGCGGCAGCCGGGCGTAGGGCAATTCGTGAACGCGGTCGAGCTCTTCCGGCTTCAGCGGCGCGGGGGGCGGCTCGATCACCAGCAGCCGGTCGCCGTAACGCTGGAGCAATCCGCGGCCGGACTGCCAGTTCATCTCGCGCTCGACCAAGATCGTCGCGGTCATCAGCGCGTCTTTGTTGGCGAGCATCTCGTCGAAATCCGGCAGATACAAATACCGGTCGCCGGGGTCGAACGCCTCCGCCGCCTTCTTGCCGAGCAGCCGGGCGGTTCCCGGAATGCCGTCGAGCGGCAACCCCTCGGCGAAGCGGCGGAACACCTCCGGCGTCGGGCGCTCGCCCATGCCGTAGGTCAGGATCTCCGCCTTGGAGTCGAAAAGCACCGTCGGCCGGATCTTGTCCTGCCAGTAGTCGTAATGCGCGATGCGGCGGAAGCTGGCCTCCAGCCCGCCGAGCTGAATCGGAATGCCCGGAAACGCCTGCTTGACCAGCTGGGCGTAAACGGTGAGCGCATGCGGCGGGCGTTTGCCGATTTCGCCGTTCTCGCTGAAACAGTCATCCTTGCGGAGGCGGCGGCCGACGGTGTAGATGTTGACCATCGAATCCATGTTGCCCGAGGTGACGCCGACGCCGACGCGGGGGCGGCCCATCACCTTCAGCGCCTCGGGGTCCTTCCAGTCCGGCTGCGCGATGATGCCGACCCGGTAGCCGCAGTCGATCAGCAGCCGCCCGATGATCGAGACGCCGAAAGAGGGGTGGTCGACGTAACAGTCGCCGGTGACGAGCAGGATATCGAGCTCCTCGTAGCCGGCCCGTTCCATTTCTCGCCGCGTGGTGGGCAGGAATTCCGGCTGGACGGGTTTGTTCATCGCTCTCCGGCTTTCTGCATGATCCCGTAGTTCGGAATCGAGCGGGGCGGAGTGAATCCCCCGCCGTTGCGATTGGTGAAGGGGACCGGCTGCGCGGCGCGGCTCTTCGGCGGATACAGCGAGCGGAGCGTCAGCACCTCCTTCGGCGCAAGCCCGACCAACGTGGCGTCGAGCGCGAAAAGCAGCGTGTATTTTTCTCCCGGCGCAGCGCGTTTGACCTCCCACACGTCGGCGTTGTAGTCGCCGTCGCCGACGCGGAGTGCGATGCACGGATAGTCGCGCCCGAACGCATCCAGCGCATAATCATGGATGGAGAGCCCGCGCCCCTCGGCGGGCTTCACCACCAGAGCCGCATAGACCAGCCGGGTGAAATCGGCCGGAAACGCGAGCGGGTCCTCATTGACGATTTTCGGCTTGGCGGTCGAAAGCTCCGCCGCCAACACCTCGCCGCTGCGGAACGGCAGCGTGGCGGCGGCCGCGGAAAAGGCGGCCGACATCGTAAACAGCAAAGCGGCGGTGAATCTCATCGTATTTGTCATTGCAGAAAGCTCCGGTTTTCATAAACTCCAAGTAACCAAGAGCCAATATAAGCCTGATTTCCCAAAAATCAAGGGAATCCGGGTTGAAAATTGCGCCCGGACGGAGTATCTTATCTACTCAGACAACAGAAGGCGCGGTTTCCCCGCGTCGAAAGCCCGCGGACACGATTCATCATGGAAATACCCGATCTCTCAGTCAAGCACCTCGGTACACCGACCATCCCTTCCCCGCTGACCGGTGTGAAATTCGTCTCCGAAGATGCCACGGTCATCTACGGTAAAGATGTCCGCGACGTTGAGGCAGAGCTCAAGCAAAACGGCAAAATCAGCGCCTTCGAGGCGGCCGGACCGCGCGAGAAAATCTACCACGACCCCTCGTGGACCCACGCCGCCATCCTCACCGCCGGCGGCCTCTGCCCCGGACTCAACGACGTCATCAAGGGGCTCACCCGCACCCTCATGCTGCGCTACAACGTGCCGATCGTCTTCGGCATCCGTTACGGCTACCAGGGGCTGAACCCGGCCTTCGGCCACGAGCCGATGCTGCTCACCCCAGACTCGGTCGACGCCATCCACGAAGACGGCGGCACTGTTCTCGGCAGCTCGCGCGGCCGCCAGGACGAGACGATCATGGTCGAAACCCTCAAACGCATGAACATCAAACTGCTGTTCTGCATCGGCGGCGACGGCACGCTGCGCTGCGCCCACGACATCGCGCTCGAAGTCGAACGGCGCGGGCTCAATATCAGCGTCATCGGCATCCCCAAGACCATCGACAACGATATCAACTACATCGACAAGACCTTCGGGTTCGAAACCGCCGTCTACGCGACCGGCCCGGTGATCTCCGCCGCCCACAACGAGGCGAAGGGAGCCCCGAACGGCATCGGCCTCATCCACGTGATGGGCCGCGACTCCGGATTCATCGCCGCCTACGCCACGCTGGCCAACACCCACGTGAACTACTGCCTGATCCCGGAAGACCCGTTCTCGCTCTACGACGGCGAACACGCTTTGCTTCCCAGCCTCGAACGGCGGCTCAAACTGCGCAAACACGCGGTCATCATCGTCTCGGAAGGCGCCGGGCAGCACCTGTTCAAGGAGGATTCCGACAAGCGCGACCAGTCCGGAAACATCCGCCATCACAACATCGGCGAATACCTCCGCGAAACGATCACCAACTGGGGCAAGGAGAAGAACATCGACCTCACCGTCAAGTACTTCGACCCCTCCTATTTGATCCGCAGCCTGCCGTCGAACGGAACCGACTCGGTGTTCTGCGAAATGCTCGCCCAGCACGCCGTCCACTGCGCCATGGCCGGATGCACCGACGTGGTCATCGGCCACTGGAACGACCGCTTCACCTACGTGCCGATCCCGGTCGCGACCAGCTCGCGCAAAAAGATCGACATCGAATCCGGCCTCTGGGACAGCGTCAAATCCGCCACCTGGAAATACTGACCTTTTCCGAAAGGGAAGAGGGAGACGGGGGAAAGGGGAAAAACTTTTTTTCGCGTGAAAAAAAGTTTTTCCCCTTTCCCCCGAACCCCCATTCCTCTTTTCAAAAAAAGCGGTATTCGGCAGACAGATTCGGGCAACAACGAAATTTGGTCATTCGATGGTGGTTGAGCGAAAGCGTTTTTTGTCCGTTACGTCCGTTTTGTCCGTTACGTCCGTTTTTGCTCCAACACCGATTGACAGGAGTGCAAACCGCGAGTATACTAGGAAGGAAGAAAATGGAGCGGGTGACCGGAGTCGAACCGGCGTCGCTAGCTTGGGAAGCTAGAGCATGACCGTTTTGCTACACCCGCAATTCGGAGTACAGAGTGAAATATAGCCGTTTATTGCAGAAATGCAAATTGGAAAAGGAAACAAGCATGAAAAAAACAATCGGATTCCTGGCCGTCTGTCTTGCGGTGTCGGTTCTGACGGGATGCGCGACGAAGCGCCTGCCCTCCGAAGATCTCGAAGTTCCGCAGCTCTATCCGGAAGAGATTGCGATCCTGAAAAATCCGTCGCTCTCTCCGAACAGCAAGGAGAAGTACGACGCGATCAAGAGCCTGACCAAGAAGGTCGATTTCACCTTCACCCGTGAGGCGAAGACCATCAACGACCTGCTTTACTTCGGCGACGGCGTGTCCGACGCGACCGACCGCCCCGACCGGACGATCACCTTCAACTATCAGTACGGCGATCACTACGTCCGGCTGGTCTTCGCGCTGTACGCGACCGTGGTGCTGCGCGCGGATGTGATTGAAAAGTAATTCGATGGAATCCGAAGACGTCCGTTTCATGCGGCTTGCGCTCCAGAAGGCCGAAGCTGCGGCGCGCTCCGGCGAAGTGCCGATCGGCGCGGTCGCCGTGGTTGACGGCAAACCGGCCGCCTTCGCCCGCAACCGGGTGGAGGAGAAGAAAAGCGCCGTCGCCCACGCCGAAATCGAGTTGCTCCATGCGTTGGAGGCCCTGCGCGGCGACTGGCGGATGGAAGACGTGACCGTCTATGTCACCAAGGAACCCTGCCCGATGTGCGCCGGGGCGCTGGTCAACGCGCGCGCGGGGCGAATCGTCTACGGAGTGGGCGATCCGCGGTTCGGCGGCTGTTCGGTGTTCGGCATTCCGGCCAGCCGGGGGGCGCTGTGGAATCCGGAAGTGACCGGCGGCGTCTGCGCCGCGGAGGCCGAAGCGCTGCTCTCCGGATTTTTCCGCGCCGCGCGCGAGGAACGCCGGAAACTGCCGGTTCGGATGTGCAACTCGTATGATCCGGAATACGCCGCGCTGCTGAATCCGCTGGTGCGCAATATCTTCGACTTCGATTTCGACTTCTGGTTCCGGCGCGGATTCTGGACGGAAAAGTACGAGAGCTACTCCCTGATCGGTGAAGGGCGGATGATCGCCCACGTTGGCGCGGCGCGCCAGAAGGTGCGGGTCGGCGGAAAGACGTTCCTGGCGCTCCAGCTCGGTGCGGTCGGTTGCATTCCGGAGGAGCGCGGCAACGGGCATGTCCGCCGGCTGATCGACAATATCCTGCGGCGCTACCCCGGAACCCCGGTGTTCCTTTACGCCAACGATTCGGTGACCGGGTTCTACCCGAAATTCGGCTTCCGCCCGACGGAGGAACGGATTCCGGTCGCGGAGGCGGTCATCGACAACGACATCGCGCCGGTCAAATGCGCGCCGGAGGAGTTGCGGGAGCTCGCCATGAAACGGCGGCGTCCGGCTTCGGGCTTATTCGACGTGCTCGACGGCGGCGAAATCCGCTGCTTTCATCTCTTCCGGGAATATGGAGACAAGCTCTACCGGCTGACGCCGGGGCTCGCCGTCGCGGCGGAGCAGGAGGGGGATACCCTGAAACTCGATGAAATCTTTGCGGAGCACCCGATCCACTGGCCGAAGGTGTGTAAGCTGCTGCCGTTCCGTGGAGTCCGGCGGGTGGAGTTCGGATTTTCGCCCGACCGGTTCGGCGTCGAATTCGAATGGATGACGCCGGCGAAGAGCGCCGGGCTCTTTCTCCGCGGCGACTGGAATTTGCCGGCACACTTCCGCATCCCGCTCTTCGCCCATACCTGAACGGCCAACAACCACCCGCTCGCGCCGATTTATCCTCTGTAGCCTTGGCGAAGGAGGAAGGCGGAGCCTCTCCCGAAAACGATAGAGAGACATTCTCCACAAAAGCAAAATCCGGTACGCCCCGTCGGGCGCACCGGAATTGGAGGAGTCGTCTTTCGCCTAACCCCAAACACGAAGGATGTCTCCATCAGTGAAGATACTTCACCCTTCGCGTTCTGTCAAGTCGATACGGACAGAAGTTTTAAATCGCTTTCTCATTTTGCAGACCGGACAGCTCTCTTAACCTCGGCCCGCCAACCGATGCATATGACGTTAAAAATCCGAGTCGACGGCAATAACCCCGGTCTCCTGCTCGGGATCACCACTTCCTGATTCCAACACGATCACAGCACGGAGACGATCATAATTGGGATTTTCAGTATCGGCATATTGGAATCTCGTGATGTGATCCGCAAGCAAAATGAAACAGGGATATGGAGATACGTATTCAAACGCCGTCAGGGTTTGACTGGCAGAATCCGTCCCCTCCAGATGCACATTGAGAAGATCATATTCCAAATTATTATTCAGCGGCAAATCAAGCGCAGAACTAAAACCTGCGCCAATACATATTCCCCAAGGATATTCTTCCGCAACATAAATGCTGCATTCGGGGGTCGCACTTGCTCGCGTAAGAGTTCCGGAAAAGATTCTCCACTTTACGTTGCCTTCCGCATCTTCCGCTAATGCAAATTGCAACGAACAATACCGGGTTTCGATCGTGGAGGCATTGAATGACTCATCGTAAACAGTTAATTTTCCGGTAAATTCCCAAGTGCCCAGGAAACTTAAAGAATATACGGGAGATGCGCTGGTGCCGTCACTGAACGTCGATATCTCAACCGGTTGCCAAGTGGGAGTGCCAACTATGCCAATCAGACGAACTGTCATTGTCGATGAATAATAATCGTGAACCAGCGTATCAGCGTATTCAACCCCCAAATGGTAGTATTCCGGTTCCAATACCTGTGCGGCGTCAAGCCGCATGGTGTTGAGTGCAAGGAATAAAATTAATATCTGGAAGACATTGATTCCCTTAAGCGACCCTGTGATTCCGGAATAGTTCATCATTCTCGTCCCCTTTCTTCCATATAATTGCCGCGCCCCATGCTCGGCACTTCTCAAGAGCAACAGATCAAATTCACAGCTATTAATCGTTTTATTAATCAATCCGGCAAAAAAAATGCCCCGCTCCGTTAGAATCGTGATAAGGACCGTTGCCGAATCCAGTGGTTCACCCGACGCGCATTCTATAAAAACATATCAACTCGGGCAGATGTCCGAGTTGAAAGAAATCACATGCGGCAAATTACCAATCTTTCCAGAACTGCTTGCCGCCTTCGTAGGTGCGGTCGACCGGGATGTTGTTCCGGAGCCGCATATCGGCACGGCCGTCCACATATGAAACGCTGGCGCCCTGACCGTTGCGATGCCGCCACAGGGAACCGACTCCCGAATAAGCACTGGAGACCTTGCTGAGATTCTGTTCCTGCCACGTGCCGATCTTATCGATATCCATGAAGAGCATCCGGCCGCTGGGATACTTGACTTTCGAAGCCTTGGTAACCGGCTTGTTATTGGGGTCGTAATTGCCGTGATTTTCATTCATTCCATAGTGGCGGGAGCCGAACGTCTGGGTTGATCCGAAAAACGTTTGCGACGGGCAACCGAAAATCCCCCTGGGCCGCCCCTTGGCGTTATCCCAATGCTTGAAGTCAGTCAGGTTCCCGCCGTTCTGGAGGACATAAAAGCCGTCTTGCCACTTACCATGCCCACTCCAGCAGGCAGTGCCCTTATCCAGAAGACCGTTGTACTTGGGGAACATTCCGGCATTGCCGTCGATGTACATCTGCGAAAGCGTGCCGATCTGCTTCATGTTGGAAACACACGAAGTATCGCGCGCCCTGCCCCGCGCCTGGGTCAGCGCGGGGAGCAGCATCGAGGCTAGAATCGCGATGATCGCGATCACCACCAGAAGTTCAATCAGCGTGAAATTACGTTGCAACGGCTTCATTCTCCTACGTTCCCCTTGTGTGTGGTTTTTCAATTGCTCGGAACTGTTCCGGTGACACCCTGCTGATAAGTCTCGAACGCGTTGAACGCGGTGTTGTTCGGCGCGCTGTTCGCCCCGTTGATGTAGTAAGGACGGCGGACTTCACCCGCATGCCCGTCCACAAAGAGCGTGCCGCCCGTATTGCCATGTGCGCCGAGGCGCGACAGATTGCCGAAGCTGGTGGAGGGGCCGTTCGACATCGGACGGAAGAAAATCTGGTCATTCCGATTGCCGGTCACGTTGTCCAGAGTGTCCATCAGCAGGATCTTCTTCGACATATCAACTACATTGCTGATTTTACGGCTGCTCTTGGAGTTCGTGGTCAGGAACAGATAGCCGTTCAGCCACTTGCTGCAGTAGAACGGAGTTCCCCATACGGCGTTTCTCGGAATACGCGGGCATTCCCACAACTGGTTGACCGTTTCCCATTTCGTAGCGCTCGTCTTGCTGAGATAGGGCGCCAGGGCCTGAGGAACCGTGCCGCCCGAGTAACCGAAGTTCGCCGCGGAGTTCGAAACTCCGGGTGCATAGGGCAGGAAGCCGCTGTAATCCGGGCAATACATGGTTACGCCGACGCCGAGCTGCTTGGTCCGGCTGACGCATTCGATGTTCTTCGCCCGGTCCCGCGCCTGGGTCAGCGCGGGGAGCAGCATTGCAGCAAGGATGGCGATGATCGCGATCACCACCAGAAGTTCAATCAGCGTGAATTTACATTGCAACGATTTCATTTTCATGTGCTCCTTATGTAAGGCTCAGTTGATCTTGATACGTTGACGGTCAATTCGTGGGGACGCTTCCGGTAATTCCCTGCTGGTAGGGATCATCCGGACTGAACGCGGTACAATTGATTCCGGAATTCGATCCGTTAATCCAGTACGCGCGTCGAATCCCCGCCGAGTGACCATCGGCAAAAAGCGCACCGTTCGTGCCGTTATGCACCCCGGTTCTGTCGAGGGCACTGAAGCTGCTGTTGCCGGGATCGCTGGCTTTCGCTTTCGGGCGGAAGTAAAGCTGCATGCTGATATTGCCCTTGTCCTTATCCAGCGAATCCATCAGCAGTATCTTCTTAGAAACATCTTTCACTTTCGATAGCTTGCGGCTGCCGGTGGCGGCGTAATTCAAATACAGGAAGCCATTCAGCCACTTGCTGCAGTAAAACGACGTCGTCCACGAAGTTCCACTGTACCGCGGCATCAGGGGACACTCCCACAGCTTGTCCGGCTCCTCGTTCTTGCCGCCGTTGCGCCAGGAAGTTTTGCCGACATAACTCTCGAGAAGCTGGGGAATCGACTGCTTGGAGTTGGCAAACAGCTGAGACTGACCGTCGCTGCCCAGAGTGGAATAAGGCAGAAAATCCATATTCTCACCGGAATACATGATGTTGGCCATTCCAAGCTGCTTGGAACGTGCGATGCACTCGGCGCTCTTGGCCCGGTCCCGCGCCTGGGTCAGCGCGGGCAGCAGCATCGCCGCCAGGATGGCGATGATCGCGATCACCACCAGGAGTTCGATCAACGTAAAATTCTTTTTCATATGCCGTTCCTCCTCATTACTTCATGGAGTTAACGAGTTTGCCATTCACCCGGTACATGTACATGTTTTCGCCGACCTCGCGCGCCGCCCGCGTCATCTCCGGATACGGAGTGTCGGCGACATCGACAAAACCGATCTGATAGCCTTCCCCGTCCCAGCGGCCGGTCAACGGCTGGTCGCGGAACTGGAAGTAGTGGGCGCCGATGAAATTCGGATGAACCAGCGCCCCCTGCAGGAACCGCGTATAAGAAGTGGCGCGCTCTTCCTGACTGCCGACCGGGCAGAGGCTGGCCGAGAACATGCCGCGGTCGTAGGTTCCGAAGTGGAACTCGCCGATCAGGACCGGCTTATCCGGGTAGTCGCTGCCGTTCATATTGTTCACACTGTTGGTGTAGGTATTGACGCTGACCACATCGCAGTATTTCATGGCGCTCCTGCGGGCATTTTCCGACTGGCGGAATCCGACGAAACGGCAGCCGAGGTAGAGACGGTGCGGCGCGACGGACTTGATGCCTTTGGCGCAGGTCGCAAAGTAACGGTCGATGAACTTCGCGAGGAACGCGTCGGCGTCCTGACGGAACTCCTTGCCTTTCGGGCTGGTTTTGTTCTCGGCGACCTGTTTCCAGTCGGCGAAATCGGTTTCCCAGGCGGCGTTGAGCTTGGCGACCTCACCATACTTGGCCTTGAGGTCTTTGACGAATTCCACCTTAGCGGGCTGCGCGGGTTCGGATTTGAGCACGTCGCCCAGAATCCGGTCGAACTGGAGCTCGTTGTCGATGAAGTATCCGATGCACATCGGATCGTCGATCGACTTGCGGACGAGTTCGTCCACCTTGGCCCGGTCGCGCAGAACGTTGCCCATCTTCACTTCGAATTCCGGATCGAACACATCGTAGAACTTCACGACCGGCAGCCGCGGCATCCCCTTGGCGAGATCAGTGAGCGGCATTGTGTAGGGCATTTTGCCCATCAGCATGAGGTCGTTGGCGCCCCAGTTGCCGATCGTGTTGATGCCCCAGGCGCGGAGCCGCTCGACCATCACGTTGTAGAAGTCGGGCGCATAATCCTTTTTGCCGTACTTGATTTCCAAATCCCAGCCGGTGAAGGGAACCACGCCGTCGGCGGGAACTTCGTGCGAGAACCACTTCTCGTGCCCGGCGCCCTTGGTGGCGTCGGTGAAGGTGCGCAGCACATCAATGCCGGTCGACCAGAAGAGACGCCCTTCGGGATCGACGAAATACCACTTGTCTTTATACTTCTCAGTGCGGAAGTTGCCGGTCGCCTCAAGCTGCGGTCCGTTCTTCCAGCCGCCGAAACGATCCCATTCGGCCGGGGCGGCGGTCGCGGCGAGCTCGGCGAGTTCGCGCTTATGCTCTTCCTTCAACTGCGCGTCGGAGTGCATCTTCTCCGGCCAGTCGCTGTGCTTGTATTGACCGTATTTATCGATGAAGGGGAAGTACTTGTCCCCGAGATCAGTGATCTTTTTATCGGTTTCCGCCTCGCCTTCGAGCCGGAGATTGGAGAGACGGCAATTGATCAACCCCTTCTGCTGATGCGCTTCGAACGCCCACTGCATTTTGAACTCGATCGAATTGATCTTCGACGTATCGAGGGGACGGCGGAGATTCTTGCCCTCTTCCGGCGCGGTGAAGAGCGCCGCATGGGGCAGATAGATACGCATCGTACGCGTCTCGCCGGGGTTGAGCCCGATTCCGGTGTTCACCTCGCGGAGCGGAAGGTCGACGTGGCTGGAACTGCCTTTCGCCTTGCCGCTGGAAATGTGCATGGTCAGCCGCAGCTGATGGTCTTTCGACAGATTCTCGACATCGACGGCGAGGTATTTCGCCTTCGAAAAATCGAACTTCTGCCCGGCGGGCGGATTGATCCGCAACCCGGAATCCCATTCCGCAGTATCGGACTTGAGCAGAATACCGTCCGCGGTCTGCTCGACCGAGGCGTGATACCTGGCTTCGAGCTGATCTTTGGCCGGCTGCAACTCCTCCGCCGGCAGACATGCGGCGCAGAGAAGCAGAACTGCGGGAACCCATTGTTTGATAAAATACATCTTAGCACTTTCCTCTTAATTTGGCGATAAGTTGTCTTTTGATGTACAAGTCCGTTACACCGTTTCGAATCGTTTTATCTGATTGTAGAGACTGAATTCCGTTCGATCAGCTTGGGTGAAAGTTCGATTTTCCGGAGGATTTCACACTCCCCCTGCATAACGAGGTCGACTGCGATTTCGGCCATTTCATGGAGCGGAATCGCGATGGTGGTAAGCGACGGGCGCTGGAATTCGGAGATGCCGGGATTTTCCGACCCGAGCAGCGAGATGTCTTCCGGCACCCGCTTGCCGGCCAACTCCTGGATCAGCCAGTTGATTTCAAGCGCCCGCATGTCTTCACCGGGGACCCAGACGGCGGTGCAGCCGGAGTCGATCAACTGCTTGACCGCGAGATGGAGCGGCTCCTTGCTGGAGAGATCGATCAGATTCCCGGCGGGATCGATCCCCGCCTCCCGCATTTTCATGCTGACGCCTTCGGCGCGTCCGCACCCGGTGTAGTCCATATCATGGATGACGGCGATTTTGCGGTGTCCCTTGCCGATCAGGTACTCCCCGGCGAGCTTGCCGGTGGCGTAGCAGTTCGGGAAGACCGTATGACACCAGGACGACTGGTTCTCACTGAACCAGACCATCGGGATGTTGTGAATCTTCTTGAGGATATCGATGGTGCGGTCTTCCCAGGCAATGCCGATGACGCCGTCGAACCAGCAGTCGGCGAGATTGCCGATGCGATCCTCGGTAATCATGGTGATTCCGGCATCCATCCGGGAGAGCGCGTAGCAGATATGCTGCGTCAGGGTATTGACATAACCGCCCATGACGGTGTTGTGAGGCGGCTCGGTGACGATGGCGACCTGCTTGCTGCGGACGCCGACGCGAGGCCGGAAGCCGAGTTCACGCGCCGCGGAAAGAACCCGGCTGCGGGTTTCCGACGGAATCAGCGAACTGTTGTTGAAAACCCTGCTTACCGTACCGGTGGACACCTGCGCCCGGGAGGCGACCTGCGCCAGGACTCCCGAAGCCGCGGTGTTGCTTTTTACTCTGTTGCCCGCCATATTCCCACCCGATCCATTGCTTTGATTGGTTCTGTTTTCCGATTATATTATACCAAATTCTCATGCAAAAGTCAATAGGAGGAAAGCAATTTTTTTGTTTTTTATGCAATTCTTGCATCAATCAGGTAAGTTTTACACTCGCAAAGTAAGAAAACGAGGAGTTCGGCCGAGAGAAAAGCGGGGAAAACCGGGAAAAGAGTTTGCACAACCGACAGGAAAGGATTATATTGAGAAGTGATTTGCCGACTTAGCTCAGATGGCTAGAGCGGTTGACTTGTAATCAGCAGGTCGTCGGTTCGATTCCGACAGTCGGCTCCACTTTTTCCGCCTCAAAATCGCCGGATCGAAAAAGGAGCTCCCCCTATGGCAATCGTAAACCGGCCTCACCGGGAAGAGTTGTGGGGAATCAGTTCCGATGTGCTTTGCCATTCGAAAACTCACAGGGAGTGTTGGCTGCCGCATGAGGCGGAAGCACTGCCGGTCTGGCCGGAGTTTGTCGGCAGCGTGATTTATCAGAAGAACGGCTATGTCGAGCACAACTCCTATTACCTCTACGCATTCGAGCTGCCCCTGGAGGGCACTTTGCGGCTCATCGAGCGCGACAGCGAGACGATCATTGAGCCCGGAATGGTTGGAATCATCCACCGCGGAGAGGATTCCCGGCTGGATACGCAGGAGGAAAACGGCTGCCGGAAGCTGGCGGTCGGAATGCGCGGAGTGGCGCTCGGAAGCATCATCGCCGCCGCGGGGCTCTCCGGCAGACTGGCCGTCCGGGCCCGGGACCCGGAGAAGCTGTTCGGCCTGGTGCTGCGGCTCGAATCCCTGCTCGGGTTGAGACAGCTTGCCGACATCCCGGCGATCGCCGGAATCGGCATGGAGTTCCTGACCGAACTGGCGCTCTCCGTGGCCGCCCCGCAGGATGAACGGCTGCGGGAGGCGCTCAATCTGTTCGCCATCAACATCCCCAATCACTGCCCGGTCAGCCGGATCGCGGAATCACTTCACATCAGTCCCTCCACCCTCGGCCGGATCTTCCGCCGGGAATTCGGCAAATCGCCGCAGGCCTATTTCCGGGACCTCCGCATGGAAACCGCCAAGGGACTGCTCGCCGACCCGTCGCTGCCGGTCAAGCATGTCGCTTCCCAGACCGGATTCTCCGACATCTTCTCCTTCTCCCGCGAATTCCGCAGAACAACCGGATTTTCGCCGCGGGAATTCCGTCGCCGCATTCTCAACGGGGAATCGGCTTTTCGGTGATTCGATCGATCCGGATAAATTTTTGCCCGATTTTGCCAAGCAATCCGGTTTGCGGCGCTTCTTTGGAGTCCTTTTCTCTTGTATAATAAAAGCATACATGAAACCGGAAAGGAGTTGGCCGATGAAGAAGTTTTTTACGCTGATTGAACTGTTGATCGTGATCGCGATCATAGCCATTCTCGCTTCGATGCTGTTGCCGGCGTTGAACCAGGCGCGGGAACGCGGCAAGTGCGCCTCGTGCGTGGGCAATCTGAAATCTCTCGGCATGACGGTCAGCATGTATGCGGCCGACAGCCGGGGATTCCTGCCCGCATGCAGTCCGATCGATACCAACACCTGGGTTCATCAGCTCAAACGCAACACCCAGTCGCTGACCAACAAACAGTTCCTCTGCCCGGGCAATACCGCGCTGCGCTCCGCCTGGATCGAGAGCCCGGTCAATTTCTGGAACACGGCGGCGAATCCGCAGTCCGCCGAGTACGGCTTCAACCTCGGCATCGCCAACCCATATAATCCGGCCGTTTACATCAAGATCGCCAAGGTGAGGAACCATTCGTCGAAAGTGTTCCTGATGGATTCGATTTCAAACGGAAACCTGACCAACCCCGGCAACACCGCCGGGAAGTGGAGAATCTCGCCGACCAACTATATCGGCAACTGGCAGACCGACGGCGGCTGGGGCCGCCCGGCCACCATGCGCCATGCGCGGACCGTCAATGTGCTCTACGCCGATTTCCATGTCTCCGGAACGACGATTCCGCCGCAGGCCGATCCGTTCAACATCACACCGTTCCGCTGGCTTGGGGAGAAGGAAACCTGCCAGATGTACGGATTGAAATAGGAGAATGACAGTGAAGAAAGCTGGAATCGCGGCGGCGCTGCTGTCGCTGGCCGCCGCATTGAGCGCAGCGGAACCCTCGATCGCGGGGTTTCTGACCGATCCCGGATTCGAGGAGAAGCATGAACCGAACGCTCAAATCAACGCGCCCGGAGCTGGAACCCTCAACGGCTGGAGCGCCTTTCCGGAAAAATCGAATCCCTGGACTTTCGTCGGCTACACGGAGAAAGGCGGTTCCACCACGCCGGACCGCCTGACCGCGCTGGAACCGGCTGAGGGAAACAGCTATCTGCGGATGTTCACCTTCAAGTCGAGCAGCTGGCTCGCGTTGAAATCGCCGGAATTCCCGGTGAAAGCAGGAAATGTCTACTCGATCGCGTTCGATGTCGCCGTCGACCGGAGCGCTCCGATGGCGAAGCTCCAGCTTTTCCTCGAAATGAAAGGGAAACGTTACTGCACCGTGGATTACAATCTGCTTCAGCTCAAGGCGGGCTGGAATACCTTGGTCTATCGCGTCACCTACGACGGACCGGACGGCAACGCACGGCTGGCGGTCCGTTGCGAGCGCGAGAACAACGCGCCGGGCGGTTCGCTGAACTTCGACCACTTCCGTCCGGCAAAAGCCGGTGACGGCGAGACGGAAAAAGCGGCGGACCGTTCCGAAACGGGCGGGCTCCAAGTCGCACTGCCGTTCGACAGCTCCCCGCTCCCGATCCGGATCGCAACGCTGCGGCAGAATACGCCGCGCGATTTCCGGCTCGGAGTCCCCGCCGGACGCTACCATCTTCTGGTCAAGGTGAAATCCTCGGACCGTTCCGGCAATGAGGGCGATTCCATGTTCGGCGGCTACAACTACCTGATGCCGGAAAACACCTACTCGTTCCGGCTCGATGGCAAGACGCTCCTCCCCGCCATCAGCGGACGCATGGCGGAAGCGGTCGGGCGCGACGCGGCGGGGAATGTGACCTGCTCCGGCTGGCTCTCGTTCCGCGACCCGGTCACCGTCGGCCCGGATTCCACTCTCGCCGTCAGTTGCTCGAAAGCCGATGGATTCGTCGCCCGGATCGTTTTGCTGAACGAGACGGAGTGGAAAGCCGAGCAGCTTCGCATGTCCAACCTCTTCCACTCGCCCCCGGGCAGCGGATTCGGAAACGCCTGGGCCGCCACCGTCGAGCGCCCGGAACTGGTTTATCCGGTCGATTCGCTGCGGGATTTCCTGGACGGGCTGAAAACCTTCCGCTCCCGCGGGGAGTCCGGCCCGGAACTCGCCCGGCTGCAGGAAGAGGGAGAGACGCTGGCGGCACGGGCCGCGGCCTTCCTCCCCCGGGAAGCGACTCCGGAAACAGCGAAAGAAGGAGCGGCGACCGCCGCCGCCTGGGAAGCGTACCGGAAGCACCTGTTTTCAGCATTCGCCTCAATCTTCCCCGCCGGAATCGAAGCGCAGCTCTCCGCCGTCGATGCCGTCACCGCAAAGGCCAACGTGCAATGCCATGCCGGGCGGGAGGCGGATTTCCATGCCGGAATCGCACGCCGGTATCTGGAGACGGCGCGGCAGGAACTGCGGAAATTTCCCGCCGGCGCGGTCCAGGATTTCTCCTTTTTCACCCGGCTCCTCACCAATCTCGACAATGGCGCACATGCGCTCGGCCGGGCGCAGAAATTCGCGGAACAGCCGCAGACGACGGTCGAATTTCCGCAGTTCTTCGTCAAACGGGACCCGGCGCTGCCGGAATTCCGGCCCGGCGGAACCGAACGGCTGCTGCTCTCCGGAATCTGGCAGTTCGCGCCGGGGAAGCCGGATGTGCTGCCGAACAAGTGGATGGACGTTCCGATTCCGAACGATTCGCCGTTCGTGTTCTACAACCCGGCGAATATTTCCGATGCGGAATTCGGGCAGGCCGCCGGCGCCTACTGGCATGCCTCCGGATTGCGCGACCTCTGGTTCCAGACCTCGTTCACCGTTCCCGCCGGGTGGAACGGCGGGCGGCTTTTCCTGAAATTCGACGAAGTCATGATGAATGCCGAAGTGTTCGTGAACGGGCGGTTCGCGGGCAGCCACTGCGGCGGACTGATCCCGTTCGAACTGGATGTCACGAAACTGGCGGTTCCGGGGCGGCTCAATCACCTGCTCGTCCTCGTCTCCTCCGCCGAAAAGGTCGCCATGGGGGAGCCGTCGGATGTGCCGCGCCATCACAAATTGAAGGCGCACTATCTCTACCCGGTCACCGAGTCTCACGTTTACGGGCTGCGGATTTCCGGCGACGTCGAGCTGCTGGTCAAACCGCCGGTGCGGGCCGAGGACGTCTATGTCCGCACTTCGCTGCGTGACGGAACGATCGCCGTGCGAACCACGCTGGTCAACGACGGCCCGGCTCCGGTCGAAGCGCAACTGAAAGCCGAAGTGCGGGACGGCGCGGACAAAGTACTCGCGCTGCCGGAGCAGAGCGTCGCACTCGCGCCCGGCGAATCCCGGACGGTGGAAACCCGGGCGCCGTTCCCGCATCCGAAACTCTGGGGCATCGGCGGCGAATACGGCGACCCGCACAACCGCTATACGCTGGCCTCCACCGTCGTCGCGGACGGAAAGAGCGCCACAGAGTATACGCCTTTCGCCTTCCGTGAGATGGAAATCCGCGGGCGCAAGCTCTTCCTGAACGGAAAGGAGTTCGCCGTCCAGGGCAGTTCGACCACGGTCGCCGAGCGCGTCACGGTGCTCAACAACAAAGAGTCGGAACTCTACATGAACCGGGCGCGCAAGGAGGCGAACATCAATTTCCTCCGTTACCACCGTTTCAACCTCCAGAACTGGCTGGTCGCCGCCTGCGACGACGCCGGAATCCTCGCGGAAGGGGAAGGCCCCTGGTGGGGACTGTTCGCACCGACCGACATCAACGGCAAGGACAATTACGACGATCCGGTCTGGCTTGAGAACAGCCGGGAATATTACGTGAAAGCCATGCGCAAATTCCGCAACGCGCCGTCGATGCTGTTCTTCTCGCTCGAAAACGAGACGCTGAGCGCGGAGAACGCCCGCACCATCGCCCGGTTCCGCGAATGGGCGAAGGCCGAAGCGCCGCACCTGATCCTGATGAACCACTCCCACGCCTCGGCGACGCTGCCGGAGGCTCCGGTGGCGGTTCTCCACGATTACGATCTCGGCACCGCGCGAGTCGCGGAATACTCCGGCCTGGCGAAGAAACCGGTGGTGATCGGGGAGTTCTGGAATCCGGAAGTTTCGCGGGCAATCCAGGACGAACGGCAGGCGCGCGGCGCGGAACGGCTGATGCGCATGTGGCTCGACCGGACAATCCGCGCCTACCGGAAAGCCGGGGCGGACGGCGTGATGCCGTACACCTTCACCGGGCTCGGCGGCATCTCGACCAAGCGCGACACCACGACCTGCGGTCCGTGGAGCAACCTCTACATGGCGCAGCCGCAGACGGTATTCGCCCTGCCCGTCGTCTGGCCCGCGAATTCGGGCGGCGGCGGAATCCACGCCGAAAAGATCTGGCTCGACCGCATGACCATGCGCCGCCCGATCAACTTCTTCGACCCGGAACGGCCCGCCTACACTCCCTCCGAGGTGGGACAGGCGTACCGGGATACCTTCGGCCCGGTGCCGCAGGACCCGATCCGGCGTTCGCCGGAGCTGCTGGTCGAGGCGACGGACGGCGGACGGCCGCTCGCCGGAATCAACGTCTTCGCCCAAAGCGCCGACACCGGCCGCCGCGCGGTCAAAACCGACGAACAGGGGCGGGCGTGGTTCCTCTTCGACATGCCGGGAACCTATGAAATCACGCTCGAAGCCGACGGGAAACCGCTGCAGAAGGCGGTAAAACTCGACTGTCTGCCGCTCGGCCGCCCGGGGTGGGAATACCTGCCGCGCCTGCGGTTCGACGCCACCGCCGGGACCGCGGAATTCATCCCCGGGCAAACCCTGCCGGAAGTGTCGGCTGTCAAGACGGAAACCGGAAAAAAGACGGCGACGCTCCGCCCGGACAAATCCGTTTACGCGAACCGTCCGGCGGTCGGGCCGGACGGCTTCATCCGCCGCTGGCTGGTGCTCGGCCCGTTCCCCAATTACGGCAGCCGGACGAACCGGGAGCCCAACGGCCTCGACCATGATTTCCTGGGCGGAGAAGCGGAGATTCTGCCCGCGCTCGACCTGCCGCCGGTCAAGGCCGAATTCAAACGCAATCCCGAGGCGTTCTGGAAGCCGGGCACGCTGGAACTCCGTTGGGACTGGCTGACCTCCGCCGGGGACAAAGTCGATCTTACCGGGGCGTTCCTGCTGGACCGTCCCGGACTGGACGGCATCATCCAGTACATCTTCGGTTATGCCGCGTGCTATGTCCGAAGCGACGCCGACCGCGAGGCCGAGCTCACCATCGGCAGCGACGACGGGTTCAAAATCTGGCTGAACCACCGGCCGGTCGGCGAATTGCGGGCATACCGCGGCTGCAAGCCCGACGAGAACCGGTTCCGGGTGAAGCTCCGCAAGGGGTGGAATCCGTTGCTGGTCAAGATCGAGCAGGAGACCGGCGGCTACGAGTTCGCGCTCCGCTTCCTCACCCCCGACGGGAAGCCGCTGCGGCTGGAGACGAGCCTGACGCCCCCGGCGGCGGCAAAGAGCGGCGTGATCCGGGACTGGATGCTTCTCGGCCCCTTCCCCAACCCCGGAACACGTCCGGCCTGCGTCGGGCTCGCCGCCGATTTTCTCGGGGATGAGGCAAAAATCAATCCCGACGACCGGGAACACCGGGCCGAATTCCCCGCCTATGAGAAGGCTTACTATTCGGCCGGAACGGTGATGAACCGCTGGAAGGCGTACCGCGCGCCGGAGGACGGAACGGTCGATCTCGGCGAAGCACTGCTCCGCCCGGACCATCCGGGACTCGACGTTTCGCCGCTCCAATACGTGGCCGCCTACGCCGCCGCGACGGTGAACGCGCCCGAAGCCGGAGAGTACGAACTGCGGCTCTCCTCCTTCAACGGAGTCCGGGTCCGGGTCAACGGAAAGCTGGTGATCGACGACGAACGCCGCACCTTCAACCGCGACCCGAATTCGCCGGTCCTGCCGCCCTCGTTCCGCAAGGAGGCGACGTGCAAAGTCCGGCTGCAGCAGGGAGAAAACACGATTCTGGTCAAAGCCGACGTCGATTACGGCCCGTTCGATTTCACCTTGACGCTGATCCCGCCGGAAGGATAAGCGCCGGGGGCCTTTTTGAATTTTCCCGGTGCCCCCCGCTCCTGGCGGTAGATCCGGGAAAAATAGAGATGGTCCTCCCTGCCGACGCGGAACGCCGCCTCCGGAATCCGGACCGGGGCGATCATCGCGCTCAACCCGGCGTGGCGACGATGGCAGCGGACCTGTAGTCCCGTCGATGCGATGAGTTCATCTTGTCATCGTTCCGGTCTGCTGCCGGAATCGAGAAATACGGCGCTGCCGAGCGGGGGAAGCGTGAGTTGCGCTTCTCCGGTTTCGGAGAAATTCAACTCTTTTCCACCGTAAATGCAGCGGCAGCACCTTGACCGGCGGGAATCCGAACGGATTGTCGCTTCCACTTCGGATTCGGAGTGGTTTGCAATCAGAAGCAGTTCTCCGCCGCCGGGCAGCCGCATGGAGCGCAGACGCAATGCGTCGGGTGCATCGAACGGAGCCGCGACCCCCGCTTCGGCGGCGATGGAGAGAATCAGCTCCATCGCGTCGGCAATGAATTTCGCGTTGCCGTCCTTCTCGCGGAAATCATCGCCGATGCCGGAGGTTCCGGTGCAGAGGTTGCCCAGCGCCACGCCGGAGAGAAAAGCCCGGCCGCCGCCGGCGCGGCGCTCGGAAATCACGATCTCTCCCGCTTCGTTCACCGCGAAGGGACGCACGTCATCTTTGACCGCGCGCCAAGTCTCCCACGAGGAAATCGCGTGAAGCCGGAAATGCTTTTCACCCCGCCTCAGCGTGATTCGCTCCCGGTTTCCGCTCCGGCAATGCTCTTCGACCACGCCGAAAAGCTCCCGAAGCCCTGCTCCCGGGACGCATTCGGAAAGCCGCATCGCCTCGTCCCACGACCCGGTCAAGGGGTCGGCGAGCAGATTGCCGCCCTGTTCCACATAGGCGGTCAAAAGCTCCCCCTGCTCCCGGGAAAGCGTGATTCCGGCCGGAAGCACCACGAGCTTGTAACGAAAGAGCGCATCCGGCTCGATTCGCTCCGCGTGAAGGATGTCAACCGGAATGTTCCGGCGATAGAACACATCGTAATATCCGCCGAGCGCATTGCCGGCAAACAGGTTGTCGCGGTGCATCGTCCAGTCCAGGAGGAACGCGCGCGGGGAGAAGAGGAGCGCGACTTTCGCGTCCGGGACTTCGGCTTCGAGAAATGCCGTCTCATTGCGGGCGATCGTTCGCGCAATTTCCGCCGCCTTTTCCGCCCGCACGCTGGGAACGCCGCCGCGGTCGGCGAGTCCGAGATGGCCGGATTCGTTGCCGAAACGTTCCGGGCGGAACTGCCAGAAGAGCAACCCCCGTGCGCCGTGAAAAATCGACTCCCAGCACCAGACGGCAAACAGTTCCGGAGAAGGCGGCGTGCGGAATGCGTTCCCGTCCCCGTAGGAACTCGCGCCGAGTTCCGACTGCCAGAACTCCTTGCCCGCCGCCGCCGACCGGGTGGAATCCATGCTCTGCGCCAGCCGGGCGGTCGCTTCGATGGAATCGGGAAAGCCGCTGCATCCCCAGGAATCCACCGGCCCGGCATTGCGCCAGTCGTCGAAAGGCATCGCGCCGAGATGTCCGCAGCAACTGCTGCCGCCGCCCCAGGCGTGGGCGATCACCGGGCGCGAGGTGTGGCGGCGGATGACCGCGGCGCGGCGTTCCACCAGCCCGGCGATGTTCACCATTGCGAACTCCCGGAAATCGACCCAGTCGCCGAAACCGAAGCGCCAGGTGGGGGGCCGGACGCTCTCCCAGCAATCGAAGCGTTTCCCCCACGCGTCTCCCAGCGCGTCGAGGCTGCCGTACTTGCTCTTGAGGTAGTCGCGAAACGCCCGGCGGGAGGCGTCGCAGTAGCAGAAAATCCCTTCCTGCCGGGTGAAATCGACCCAGAGATGCGGTTCATTGATCGGCTCGAAGGCAAAGGCGCGGTCGCCGATGCGCCTGGTGACTTCGGAGAGGAAGCGCTCCTCCATCGCCTGCACTTCCGGGTGATCCGGGCAGAGACCCGGCCAGCCGCCGGAGGGCGTATTCGCCCGCGCCGAAGGTTCGAACGGCCTGCCGTCCTGCCCGACGTACCAATACTGACGGTACCTGGCGGCCGCCCATTCCGGGATGGCGTGAAGATGAAAGAGAAAGATGATGCGAAGACTTTTTTTCTCCGCCAGAGCAAGCAATGTTTCAATCGATTCGAAGTCGATTTCCCCCTCTTTCGGCTCCAGGTATCCCCAGACCAGCCAGACCCGGACGGTGTTGAACCCCAGGGCCGCAATCGTGTCGAAATCACGCTCCCACTCGCTCCGGGCGGGGGAAGCTCCGCGCAGGTATTGCGTGCCGAATACAAAACGTTCCATCTCGATATTCCTTTTCTGTTTGCAATATTCAAGGAGTCGCGCTAATAGTATAGCACAGCTGCATTTCCCGAAGGGATGGGAAATGCAGAAAAGATGGTGTGCTGATTTTTTCAACGGGGTTTTGCGATGAGACTTACTGCGGCGAACCGGCTTGGGGAGTTCGGCTATCACATCCATCTGCGGGACCTTGCTCCGGGAGAGACGTTCCCCGCGCACTGCCATGAATTCTGCGAATGGTTTCTGGTGAGCGGGGGCGAGCTGCGCCAGGAGTTGAATGGGGTTTCCGCACTGCTGCCGGAGGGGAGTCTGCAGCTTATTTTCGCCGATGACACCCACTCGCTGAGTTGTCACGGAAACCGCCCGGCGCGATTCTACAACATTCATGTGTCGAAAACGAGATTGCGCAAAGACCTGGCCGCGCTCTCCGACACGCTCCCGGTTCCGCTCAACGACTGCGTCCAGCGCATCGCGCCGCTGCCGCCGGAAGCGTACCAGTCGCTGCTGTACAAGGTCAAGCTGCTGCTGAACGCCGGAACCGAGCTCACCGGTGCACTGTTCCGGCTGGCGACCGAAGAAGCGCTCTGGCTCCTGGCGTCGCGCACCCGCGATGCGGCTTCCGCGCCGGCTCCCCCCGAGTGGTTGCGCGAGGTTCACCTGCAAATGCATCTGGCGGAACATTATGTCGCCGGACTCCCCCGCATGGTCCAACTCTCCGGACGGACGCCGGAACATCTTTGCCGAATGTTCCGCCTGCATTACGGCATGACCCCGCGGGAGTTCGTGCTGGAGCAACGATTGCAGGGCGCAATCCATCAGCTTGAAATGGGAAAAAGCGTGGCGGAGGCGGCCCGTGCGAGCGGGTTTCAAAACCTCTCCTACTTCCGGGAATGCTTTCAGGCGCGTTTCGCAATGCTGCCGCGACAATACCGCAAGGAGTTCTCCGGGGCCTGAGGACGGGCGAAAGCCGGTTACGGATTCGGCAGCTCGAGTTCCTTTTTGAATTTTCCCGGAGAAATCCCCCGCTCCTGGCGGTAGAGCCGGGAAAAATAGTGATGGTCCTCGTAGCCGACGCGGAACGCCGTTTCGCCGATGGTCAGCGCCGGATTGTCCTTCCAGAGGGCTTCCGCCGCCTCCAGCCGCTTCCGGATCAGAAGCTCTTTGAAGGAGGTTTGGTGCTCGTTCCGCAGAAAATGGGTCAGCGACGATTCGCTGATTTCCAGGTGCCGCGCCAACTGCCGCAAGGTGATCTTCTCGGTCAGATGCCGGTCCAGATAATGGAGAATGTTCCGGTAGCGCAGGCTCCCGGAATAGGTGACGAGCTCTTTACCGACGATATAATCGATCAGCATCCGCACCATGTCTTCAAGGCTGCCGGTCTCCTCCGGGGCGAAGTACGGAAGGGCCAGGAACTCCTGCTGCGCCTCCGCATCCCCGGCGAGGAACGGGGGGATTTCACGCGTGGTACGGAACTGCCCGAGCATGACGAAACCGGCCACCTCCCCCAGAATCCGGATCGGGGCGATCATCTCGTTCAGCCCGGCGTGGCAGCGATAACAGCGGACCTTGCCGCTCTCCCGGCAGGACTGCTGCATTTCCCGGTCGAGACGGCTGCACTTCTCCAGACTGAAATAGCGCTCCTGCATCCGCCGGCAGTAATCGCAGTTGCCGAAATCACGGCCGCGTTTCAGAATTTTTCCCTGCCCGGAAAAGAAGACGGCCTGAATCTTCATCACCGTGGCGAAGCCGTCGAGCAACCGGCAGACCTCGTTGCTCAACAGCAGTTCCAGCGATATGGATTCTTTCACTCGACGCCCCTTTTCTGTTGTATAAAATAGCATCGTTTGCCGGAAAGTCCAACAAGATGCGGTTTCTTCCATTTTTTTCTGGCTCTTCACCGGGTATACTTATTATGAACCGGTAAAAGGAGTGTGCCATATGCGTGAAATAAAAGTCGGCCTGATCGGCCTCGGTTTTATGGGAACCACCCATTGGGGAATCTATCGGCAGCTGCCCGGCGTCCGGGTGGCGGCGCTCGCGGACGTCGACCCGGCCAAGCGCGCCGGGGATGTCGGCAAAGTGGTCGGCAATATCGGCGGCGGCGACAATTCCAAGCCGCTGGATTTAAGCGGAGTGGAGGTCTTCGACGATGCGCTGGAACTGATCGCGAAAGCGGAGGTCGATTTCGTCGACCTCTGCGTCCCGACGCCGGACCATGCGAAATACGTCCTCGCCGCGCTGGCGGCGGGCAAGCACGTATTCTGTGAAAAACCGCTCTGCCGGAACCGGGAGCAGCTGGCGGACATCCGCCGGGCGGTCGAGAAGAGCGACCGGTTCTTCAATGTCGGCATGTGCATCCGCGCCTGGCCGGAGTACGCCCACGCCAAAGCGCTGCTGGATTCCGGCGCGGCGGGCGAAGTGAAGACGGCGCTGTTCCGCCGTCTGTCGCCGTCGGTGGACGGCAATGCGTGGGAAAACTGGTTCATGAGCGAAGCCCGCTCCGGCGGGGCGATCCTCGATCTCCATCTGCACGATACGGATGCGGTGTGCCACTTCTTCGGCCGCCCGGAACGGGTGCGGAGCATGGGCATCCGCGGCGTGGTCAGCGACAGCGGAATCGATCAGGTGATCACCGGCTATCAATACGCCGACGGCAAAATGGTGACGGCCGAGGGCGGCTGGTGCGCGGCGAAGACGGTCCCGTTCGAGATGAGTTTTCAGCTGGTCTGCGAAAAAGCGACGGTCAAGCTGGATGCCTCGGGGTATCACGTCTACTGGAGCGACGGCAGGATCGAAACGCCGGAGCTGAACGCGAAGGAGCTGCCGACCGGGTGGCACCGGGAGCTGAGTTATTTCGTCGACTGCGTCCGCGACGGCGTGGTTCCGGACCGGTACCAGACGCCGCAATCGATCTTCGACGCGTTCTCGGTGGTCATGGCCGAAATCGAATCCGTCGACAGCGAAAAAACGGTGGAGGTGAAGTATGTATAAGGCGTTGAATTATTGGGTATTCGGCGGATTCTCAGAAGAGAAAAGCCCACGCGAATTCATCGACTTCGCCGCCGCCAACCGGCTCGACGGCGTGGAACTGACGGTCGGCGACGCGCTCTCGATCGACATCACGGAAGCCGAGTGCCGGGAGATCGCCGCCTATGCGAAGTCCAGAGGAATCGGACTGCGCACGTTAGCCACCGGATTCTACTGGGGCTGTTCGCTGGGGACGGACAACGAAGATGAGCGGCGGAACGCGCTGGAATTCTCCCGGCGTTATCTGCAGACCGCCGCCTGGCTGGGTGCGGAGACCGTGCTGATCGTTCCGGGGGCCGCCCGGGTCGCCTGGGACGCCACCCGACCGGTCCTGAGTTACCGGACCGTCTGGGAGACGTCGGTCGAATCGCTCCGCGAGCTTCTGCCGACGGCCGAGAAACTGGGGGTCAACATCGCGCTGGAGAACGTGTGGAACCGGTTCCTGCTGTCGCCGATGGAGTGGAAATTCTATCTGGAACAGTTCGCGAGCTCCCGGATCGGCCTGTACTTCGATATCGGCAACTGCTGCCTCTACGGCAGGCCGCAGGATTATGTGGAAATTCTCGGTGAGAAGATCAAAGCCGTTCACATCAAAAACTTTACCGAATCCGACTGCGGCGGCGGGCTGCACGGGTTCGGCGACGACATTGAGCGGGGCGATGTCGATTTCGACGCGCTGAAACAGGCCTTCGCGGCCGCCGGGTACCAGGGGCCGCTGACGGTCGAGATGATTCCCTTCTGCCGCCTGCCGGACCTGGTGCTGCCGGATTTGATGCTGGCGGAACGCTCCGCCGAAAAACTGCGGAAGCTGTTCCGCTGAAAGGAGAACGATCATGCGCAATTACAGTAAAATCGCCAGGGAGTGGTGGGATTACACCACGCTCGACCGCTCGATCCTCGACGCGGCGGCCCGGCTGACGCTCGCCGACCTGCCGAAGCTGGAACGCAAAGGGTTTAAAATCAACATTTACGATACGCTTCAGGAGTTCTACTGCGCCGAAGCGCTGGAGTACATCGAGTGCTGGCAAAAGGCCACCGCCGACCTGCCGTGCGGCATCTGCGGACCGATCGGGCCGACCGAGCAGCTTCCGCTGGTCGCGCAGATGGTCAACGCGCTCAACCTCGA
>CAYSZM010000040.1:0-28696 GCA_964435365.1 uncultured Victivallis sp.
GCCGCGCGAGCGCCGCCCGGATCACCGCCGTGCTGCCCTACTTCGGCTACGCCCGTCAGGACCGCAAAGACAAGCCGCGGGTTCCGATCACCGCCAAGCTGGTGGCGAACCTGATCACCGTGGCCGGCGCCGACCGGATCATCACGATGGACCTCCATTCTCAGCAGATCCAGGGGTTCTTCGATATCCCGATGGACCATCTCTATGCGCGCCCGGTGCTGGTTCCCTACCTCAAGAAGCTGATCGGCACCGACGGCGTCGTGGTTGCTCCCGACTCCGGTTCGGCCAAGATGGCGATGAACTACGGCGACATGCTCGAAGCCGGGTTCGCGGTGGTGACCAAGCGGCGGATCAACGCCACCACGGTCGCCTCCAGCCACCTGGTCGGCGACGTGAAGGATAAAGTGTGTGTCATCACCGACGACCTCACCAGCACCGCCGGGACGCTCTGCGCCGCCGCCAAGATCCTCAAGGCCAACGGCGCCGCGCGGGTCTACGCCGCGGTTTCGCACTGCATGCTGAGCGAATCGGGCAAGGAGAAACTGCTCGCCACGCCGGAAATCGAGCAGCTGGTCACCACCGATGCGGTTCCGGTCGCCGACGATCTCGGCGGACGGATCAAGGTGATCTCGGTCGCCCCGCTTCTCGGAGAGGCGATCCGGCGCATCCATGACGGGAAATCGGTCTCGTCGCTGTTTTATATCAATCACTGATTTTTAAATTCGGCTCAGAAATTACCAAAAGACAGGAAAGGGGTTCCATGAGCAAAGTCAATAACGAAATTGCGGTGCAGGAGCGCAAAGAGTTCGGGAAGTGCGCTTCCCGCCGTTCCCGCAAAGCCGGTATGATCCCGGCGGTGGTTTACAGCAAGGGAGGAGAGGCGCGTGCGATTTTCGTCGACGTCGACGCCTGGAAGGTCCTTGCCGGACACCATGTCCACATGGTCATGCTGAACGACGGCGCGACGAAGTGCGCCGCGCTGGTCAAAGAGGTCCAGTACAATCACCTCAAGAATTACGTGCAGCACATCGATTTCCAGGAAGTCGACGTGAATGTGGACGTCACCTCGGCGGTTCCGCTCCACGCGCACGGCGACTGTGTCGGCGTCAACCACGGCGGATTGCTCGAGTTCGAGCTGCATGAGCTGACCGTGGTCTGTCACCCGGACCACCTGCCGGAATTTATCAACGCCGAAGTCTCCAAGCTGGATATCGGCGGACAGCTCCACGTGAAGGACCTGGTGTTGCCGGAAGGCGTCCGCACCAACCTCGATCCGGAAACGGTCGTCGCCCATGTCGTTCGTCCGCGTGAAGAAGCTGCTGCTCCGGCGGCGGCTGCTCCGGCCGAACCGGAAGCGATCAAGGAGAAGAAGCCCGAAGCCGAGGCGGCGAAGTAAGCCTCTCTGCGGCGTAAGGAGATCCGGCGATGAATTCCGACGGGAGCGAGCGAATCCTTCTGGTGGTCGGCCTCGGCAATCCGGGGAGCGAGTACGAGGGGACCCGTCACAATGCCGGATTCATGGTGATCGATCGGCTGCTGGCCGGATTTCCGGCCGGGCGGTTCGAAGCAAGGCATGTGGCGCAGAGTTTCGTCCATGCCGGAATGTTCCGGGGGAAGCCGCTGTTTTTGCAGAAGCCCCAGACGTTTATGAATCTGAGCGGTCTGGCGGTGGCGGGGTTCGCCCGGAAGGAAGGGATTCGGCCGGAAGAGATTCTGGTCGTCTCCGACGATCTGGACCTGCCGTTCGGGCGGCTGCGGCTGCGCACCGGCGGGTCGGACGGCGGTCACAACGGGCTCAAGTCCGTGATCGCCGAACTCGGGAGCGCGTCGTTCCGGCGGCTCCGGGTCGGAGTCGGTCGCCCCGCACCGGGCGGAACGGTCGATTATGTGCTGTCGAAGTTCGACGGCTTGGAGGCGGAACAGTTCGGCAAGACGCTCGATGCGGCGGCCGAGGCGGTCCGCACGGCGTTGGCCGGAGGAATGAACCGCGCGATGAACAAATTCAACGCATGGACGCTTCCGACGGAAGACGGAGAGCAAACAACTCAATCATAGTAAGAGGTTTATTTTGAAGAAATACGAAGCTGTATTCATTCTGGACATCCGCAGGACGGATGACGAGGGCGCGGCGTTCACCAAGGAGTTCGCCGATCTGATCGCCTCTCTCGGCGGCAAGCTGGAATCCGCGACCCCGATGGGCCGCCGCCAGTTCACCTACGAGATCAACAAGCGCAAAGCGGGCATCTACTTCGACTTCATTTTCGAACTCGACGCCCTCAAGGTTCTCGACATCAAGGAAAAGTACAAACTCGACGACCGCATTCTGCGCAACATGATCCTCATCTGCGACCGTCCCGAGACGGCCGTGGAAGGAACGATCAGGCTCAATCTCGAGTAAACGCGGTCCGCGTCGGCGGAAGTCTGTTTCTGGAATTATCAACCCGGGAGGCCGAAAATGGCGTCACTGAACAAAGTTTTTCTGTTGGGTAATCTTACCCGGGACCCCGACCTGCGCGCACTGCCGAGCGGATCGGCGGTCTGCGAGTTCGGCATTGCCGTGAACCGCCGTTACACCGCCGCCAACGGGCAGGATGTCGAGGAGCCGTGCTTCGTCGATATCGTGGTCTGGGGCCGGAGCGCGGAGAGCTGCAAGCAATATCTGGAAAAAGGCTCCCAGGTGATGATCGAAGGTCGTCTCCAGCTCGACCAGTGGGAAGACCGCAACGGCGGCGGCAAGCGCTCGCGGCTGCGGGTGGTCGCCGAACAGGTCCAGTTCCTGAACCGGCGTCCGGGTGACGCCCAGGGTTACGGGGACGTTCAGGGCTACGGCGGCGGTCGTCCGCAGGAGGGCGGTTCCTACGGCAATCAGCCGCAGGGGCAGGGACAGCAGGGACAGGGATACGGCCGGCAGCAGGGCGGCAATTACAGCCAGCCCCGGCAGCAGGGCGGAAACTACGGCAACCAGCAGTATCCCCAGCAGCAGGGCGGCGGAATGCCGCGTGCGGCGCAGCCCCAGCAGGGCGGAATGCCGCGCGCACCGCAGCAGCCCCCGATGCCGCCGATGCCGCCGGACGGCGCCTTCAACCCCGAGGACGGGGCCGAGGACGATATTCCGTTCTGACGCGTGAATGCCGGATCTCCGGCATGATGAGACAATAATTGAAATCGCATTGAACCATACACGAAAGGTACCGAATTTATGCAGCCGAAAAGACAGGGTCGTCGCCGTTCACCGGCGAAGCCGAAGGTTTGCCGCTTCTGCGAAGCGAAGGTCACGTACATCGACTTCAAGGATGCCGAAACGTTGAGCAAGTTCCAGACCGAAAAGGGCAAAATCATGCCGCGTCGGATCACGGGGACCTGCCTCGATCACCAGAAGATGCTCGCCACCGCCGTCAAGCGTGCCCGCATCATCGCTCTTGTTTACTGATTGGACGGAGGAAAGATATTATGGCTCACGTGAAACTGATCCTCCTCGATGACGTCGAGAACCTCGGCCTCGCCGGGGATGAAGTGAATGTCGCTCCGGGCTATGCCCGCAACTACCTGCTGCCCCGCGGCCTGGCCGCCAAGGCCACCCAGGGAACGCTGCGCCTGGTCGAATCCCGCAAGACCCTGATCGCGGCCCGCCGCGAGCAGGAGCTGACCGACGCCAAGGCGCTGGCCGCGAAGCTGGCCGGAATCGAGCTTTCGATTCCGATGCAGGCGACCGAAGACGAGCAGCTGTTCGGCTCGGTCTCGGCGCGCGTGATCGCCGACGCTCTTGCCGCGCAGGGGCTCACCGTCGATCACAACCGGATCAAGATGGATCCGATCAAGACGCTCGGCACGTTCGAAGTGGAAGTCAAACTCCATGCCGACGTGGTTGCCACGCTGAAGGTCTGGGTCGTCCGGGGCTGACGCACGGATGGAGTTCGACGGGACAGAAGCGGCCCGTCCGGTTCCGGGAATCCTTCCGGACCGGGCGCAGCCGCATGATCCAGCCGTGGAACGGGCGGTTCTCGCGGCGATGCTGCGTGAACCCAGTCCATGTGTGGATATTGTAACGGAACACTTCCGGGCCCCGGAGGTGTTTTATTCGCATGTTCACCGGGAGATTTTCCGGGTCATCATCGAACTCTACTCCGATCCCGAGCTCAAGGTGGACATCATTTCGGTGGCCCACCGGCTCAAGACCCAGGGCAAGCTCGAAGCCGTCGGCGGCGAAATTTTTCTCGCCGAACTCGACGGCGCCATTTCCACCACGGTCAACATCGAATCGTGGTGCCTGATTCTTCTTAAATACTCGATCCTCCGCCGGATGATCGACGTATGCAGCGAGTCGCTGCTCAAATGTTACGACCGCGACGCCGACGCCGGGCAGCTGGTCGAAGAGATCGAGACCGACATCTACAAAGTCCGCAACGAGCAGACGAAGAGTTCCGTCGTCGAGGTCCAGGATATCATCGCCGATGAGTTCATGGAGCTCATGAAGATCTTCAACGGCGAGAAGGAAGTCGGCCTTTCGACCGGGTACGCCCAGCTCGACAGCTACACCGGCGGCCTGAAAGCGGGCGAAATGTTCGTACTTGCCGCCCGTCCTTCGATCGGCAAAACCAGTCTCGCGCTGAACCTGATCCGGAACCTGGTGTTGCCGACGCGCACGCCGAATCCGCGTAAGGTGGCGTTCTTCAGTTTGGAAATGACTTCGGCGCAGATTGCGCGCCGCTTGCTCTGCACCGAGGCGGGACTTTCGGAATCGGTGTTCTGGAACCGGTCGTTCCAGGACAGCGAACTGACCAAAATGACCAACGCGGTTTCCGCCTTCCAGAAGGCGAAACTTTTCATCGACGACACCGGCGGCCTCACCATCGCCGAGCTTCGCGCCAAGGCGCGGCGGCTCAAGATGAAGGAGGGGATCGACTGTGTGGTCATCGACTATCTTCAGCTTATGCACGCCGACGGCCGCACCGACAGCCGCCAGCAGGAAGTCGCCGAAATTTCGAGCGGAATCAAGACGCTCGCCAAAGACCTCAAGGTGCCGGTGCTGGTGCTGGCGCAGTTGAACCGCGAGGTCGATAAGACTGCCGGGGCCGGAGCCCGGCCGAAACTCGCGCACCTGCGCGAATCCGGCACGATCGAGCAGGACGCGGACATCGTCACCTTCCTGCACCGCAATCGCGACGACGCCAAGGAGGTCTCCAGCGCCTCGCAGAGCGTCGAGGCGGAATGGATCATCGAGAAGAACCGTAACGGGCGTACCGGTGTTTTGAAGCTCCTCTTTTTCCCGACCAAGATGGAGTTTGTGGCCGCCGCGCCGTACAAGGAGGAGGATTGTCCGCAGTAAGCCGCGGGCGTTCCTCCGTGCCGGGATCACTTTGACAGGAGTTCAGGAAACGTGAAATTCGCAAAAGCTTTCAGTCGGGTCATGGCGGTTCTCGTCCTGACCGGTGCCGGCGCGTGGGCGGCGCAGGTGGCGGAGGTCAAATTCGACCAGGAGGGGCCGCAGAAGCTCCCGGATGAGCAGATCGCCTTCAACGTTCAGCTTCACCCCGGCGTGGAATTCAGCCGCGAGACGCTCGACGCCGATGTCAAGCGGCTCTACAATACCGGTAATTTCGCTGACGTGGTTTCCGAGGTCGAAATGCTGCCCGGCGACAAGGTCCGCATCACGTTCAAACTTCGCATGAAGCCCCGGATCAGCGCCATCCGCTACCGCGGCAACGTCAAATATTCGGCGGCCGACCTTGCCAAGGAGGTTTCGCTGACGGAAGGCGGTCTCCTGAACGACAAGGAACTGCGTGAAAGCGCGCAGAAACTCCGCAAATTCTACGAGGACAAGGGATATCACGACAATACGGTCACTCCGGTCATCATGCCGGACGCCGACGGTTCGGTCACGCTGACCTTCCAGATCGAGGAGCACCTCAAGCTCCGGGTCCACAATGTGTTCTTCGAGGGGGCGACCGTCTTTTCGGAGTGGGATCTGCGTCACTCGATCGCCAATCAGTACTCCTACTGGAACTGGCTGCCGTTCGTCAACGACTATTTCAATTTCGGTCTGCTCGACCGCCACGAACTCGACCTCGACCGCGCCCGGCTGCGCGAGAAGTATCATGACAAGGGCTACCTCGACTTCAAGATCGACGATCTGGCCATCACTCCGGTGAACGACGATCCGGAGTATGTCGACCTCACTTTCAAGATCACCGAGGGCGAGCCGTACAAAGTCGGAAAGCAGACCATCACCGGCAATACCGTCTTCACCGAGGCGGAGCTGCTGGCCTGCCTGCTGCTCAAGGAGGGCGAAACCTTCTCGAGTTCGGTCGAAGACGCCACCGTGAAGGCGATCACGGCGCGTTACGGCGCGCTCGGCTATGCGGACATGAATTGCCGTCCGGTCCGGCGCGAGGACTTCGAGAACAAGACGGTGGGCGTCGATTACGAGATCACCGAGGGGCGCAAGTATTTCGTCCATCAGGTCATCATCACCGGGAACACCGAGACGAAGGACAAGGTGATCCGCCGCGAGCTGGTGATTCATGACGGCGATCCGCTCGACCCGTCGCGCGTCGACGTCAGCCGCCAGCGGCTGCTCGGCATGGGTTACTTCGAAAAGGTCCAGGCTTCGTCGGTCGGCGCCGACGCGCTGGATGAAAAGGACGTTGTGTTCAAGGTGGAGGAGAAGCCCACCCGCTACAACTTCCGCATCGGCGGCGGTTCCTCCGACCTGAGCGCGATCTTCGGCATGGCCGAGGTTTCGACCAACAACTTCGACATCACCAATCCGGGCAACTGGTTCTACGGCGGCGGGCAGCGGATGCGCCTCCAGGGCGTGTACGGCATCGACAACGCC
Organism: uncultured Victivallis sp.; assembly: GCA_964435365.1. Lineage (GTDB taxonomy): Bacteria > Verrucomicrobiota > Lentisphaeria > Victivallales > Victivallaceae > Victivallis. The sequence goes on from CAYSZM010000040.1 coordinate 6,836, forward strand.
GGCTTCAATGTGGACTTCGTTGAACCGTGGCTGCTCGACCTGCCGCTCAGTTACGAGCTTTCCGGCTTCATGAACATGGTCGATTACGACGAGTGGCGGGAGAACCGGGTCGGATTCCGGACTTCGCTGACCCGGCGGATTTTCGATGATTTCACTTCCGTTTCTCTCGGCTACAAGTTCGAATATGTGAAGATCAACGACGTGTCGCACCGCTTCAAGGAGTACATGCAGGAGAACAACCAGACCAAAGGGCAGCTGGTCAGCCAGCCGTCGCTTACGCTCGACCGCGACACCCGCGACAGCCTGGTCGATCCGAGCGAGGGTTACAATTTGAATTTCTTCAGTTCGATCACGCCGAAGATTCTCGGGTCTTCGAACAACTACTACCGGCTGGAAGCGAAGGGGAGCTACTACTACAACTTCTTCGACAAGGCGATCATCGCGATGGTCGGCGGCAAGGTCGGTACGGTGTCCAGTTTTGACCGGGACAAGGACGTGCCGATTTTCGAGCGTTATTTCCTCGGCGGTACCGATTCGCTGCGCGGCTTTGAGTACCGTTCGGTTTCGCCGACCTTCGGGCACGGCAACAACTACGGCGGCCAGACCATGCTGCTGCTGACCACCGAGGTAACCCACCCGATCTGGGGACCGGTTCGCGGCGCGGTGTTCTGTGACATCGGCAATGCGTGGCGGGATTCGTACGAGATGCACATCTCCGACATCAACATCGGCGCCGGTTACGGGCTGCGGATCAAGCTGCCGGTCATCAACGCCCCGATCAAACTGGACCTCGCTTATCCGGTGTTGAACAACCAGGATTACGAGTCGAGCAAACTGCGGTTCCACTTCAACATGGGATTTTCGTTCTGATGGCGGAAGAGACGCATTTCGAACCGACGGCCGAGTCGCTGCTGGCGATTCTCGAACGGCTGCGGGCGCCGGGCGGCTGCCCGTGGGACCGCGAGCAGACCCGGATCACCCTGAGCCGCAGCCTCGCCGAAGAGTGTGCCGAATTGCTCGACGCGATCGACCGCAACGATCCGGCGGATATCTGCGACGAGCTCGGCGACCTTTTCATGAACGTGCTGTTCCAGGCGGTGATCGCCGCCGAGCAGGGCGAATTCGATTACACCGATATGGTGGGGAACATCGTCGAAAAGATGGTCCGCCGCCATGCCCATATCTTCGGCGACGCCAGTGCGGCGACGTCGGAAGAGGTGACCGCGCTCTGGGTGAAGATCAAGGAAAAGGAAAAAGCCGCCGCCGGGAAACCGCGCGAAACGTCCATTCTCGACGGCGTCGGCAATTATCTTACCGCCCTCAACCGGGCGGAGAAACTCCAGAAGAAGGTGGCCAAGGTCGGCTTCGACTGGAGTGACCAGCAGGGAATCATCGCCAAAATCGAAGAGGAACTCGCCGAAGTCAAAGAGGCCATGGCCGAGGGGGACGAACCTCATGTCGATGAGGAACTCGGCGACCTCCTGTTCGTGGTCGCCAATCTGGCCCGTTTTCGCAAACGGGCGACGGCGGAGGAGCTGCTGCGGGCGGCGAACCGGAAGTTCGAAACCCGGTTCCGTCACATCGAACGCCGGCTTGCGGAAGAGGGAATTCCACTCGCCGAGGCCGGTTCCGCCCGGCTCGAAGCGCTCTGGCAGGAAGCGAAACAAGTCGAATGAAATGACGGCCGGATGACCGGCCGGAGCTTATTTTTTTGTGAGGAGGGAGACAGGGAAGATGCGCAGTGAATTTTTGCCCTTTACCAAACCGGCGATCAACAATGCCGATATCGAGGCGGTTTGCGAGGTGCTCCGTTCCGGCTGGATCACCAACGGGCCGCAGAACGCGGCGCTGGAGACCGGCGTCTGTGAAGTGACCGGGAACCGTTACGGCGTCGCGCTTTCTTCGGCGACGGCGGCGATGCATCTTTTGATGAAAATCATGAAGCTCGGCCCCGGCGATGAGGTGATTACGCCGTCGATGACCTGGGTGTCGGTGGTCAATATGATCGTGCTGGCCGGAGCCACCCCCGTGTTCTGCGAGATCGACCGCGAAACCATGCTGGCCACGCCGGAGAGCATCGCCGAGAAGATCACGCCGCGCACGAAGCTGATCATTCCGGTCCACTTCGCCGGAGCGGCGCTCGACCTCGACGGCATCAGCCGGGTGGCCGGAGACATTCCGGTGGTGGAAGACGCCGCACACGCGCTCGGAACCTATTACAAGGGGCGCCATGTCGGTTCGACCGGCACGGCGATCTACTCCTTCCACGCGATCAAGAACATCACCACCGGCGAGGGCGGTCTCTTGGCCACCAACGACGAAAAGCTGGCGTCTTCGATGCGCAGCTGGAAGTTCCACGGCATCGGCGTCGACGCCTTCGACCGCCAGAATCGCGGCCGTTCGCCGCAGGCCGAGGTGCTCGAACCCGGGTTCAAGTACAATCTGACCGACATCTGCGCCGCGATCGGCGTATCGCAGCTGACCCGGCTGGTGAACATCAACACCCGCCGCCGGGAACTGGCGATGCTGTACCGGCGGGAGCTGGCGAATATTCCGGAAATCCGTCCGCTGGCCGATCCGTCCGGTTACGAGTTCCGGCACGCCTGGCATCTCTTCATCGTCCGCGTGGATACGCCGAAGATCGGCCGCGATGCCTTCATGGCCGAGCTCAAGACGCGGAATATCGGCACCGGGCTGCACTTCCGCTGCGCCCACCTGCAGAAATATTACCGCGATGTGATGGGGTTCCAGCCCGGAATGCTTCCGGCGACGGAGTACAACAGCGACCGCATCTGCTCGCTGCCGCTTTTCCCGGATATGACGTTCGATGACGTGATCGACGTGGTCGAGGCGATCAAATCGGTTCTGGCACGCAAATAGCCCGGAGGCGTTATGGACAACAATCTCGATCGGGAATTGAACGGGGCGACCCGGCGGCATGAGCTTTTCTTCTGGTTTTTTTCGGCTTTTGTCCTGTTCTTTCTCCTCGGATACAATGCGCTGTGGGCGTCGGAAGACCGTTGGGCCGAAATCGCCCGCGAGATGCTGATCTCCGGCGACTGGCTGCATCCGGCGATCAACTGGCAGGTCTACTTCGACAAGCCGCCGCTCTCGTACTGGCTGATTCTGCCGTTTGCGATGCTCCGGGGCGGAGTGGATGAATTCATCGCGCGGATTCCGAGCGCGCTGGCCGGGCTGGCCGGGCTGTGGGGCACGCTGCTGCTGGCGAAGAAGCTGTTCGACCGCCGGACGGCGCTGCTGGCCGGCTGGCTGCTGCTCTCCTGTTACGGCTTCCTCTTCTGGGCGCGGACGGCGGCGGCCGACATGGCCAACCTGGCGGCGATCATTCTGGCCGTCGCGTACTTCTTCCGGGTCGAGGAGAAGGCGAAATTCCATCATTATCTGGTGTTTTATTTGATCTGCTTCCTCGGTGCGCTGACCAAGGGGCTGCCCGCGCTGGTCATGCCGTTCGTGGTGATCGCGCCGCATCTGCTGATGGAGAAGCGCTGGCTGAACCACCTGAAAATTTCGAATTTCCTGGCGTTCTTCCTGGCCGCCGGGCTTTACTTCCTGCCGTTCTACCTGGCTTCGGTGATTCCGCTGGTGCCGCCGTTCCAGGCGCAGGGGAACGAGCTCTCCGGGCTTGCGCTGGTCTGGCGGGAGAACGTCGTGCGGGTGTTCGATGCGTTCGACCACAAAGACCCGTTCTACAGCTACTTCTACAATCTGCCGCGGACGCTGCTGCCCTGGGCGCTGGTGATCGGCGTCGCCATCGCCGGGATGGTGCGGAACTGGAAGAAACTGCCGCCCGTCGTCCGCGAGCTGATGATCGGCGCGCTGGCGATGTTCATTCTTTTCTGCTGTTCGACTTCGCGCCGCTGGTATTACATTCTGCCGGTGATGCCGTTCTGCACGGTGTTGGCGGCGGCGGCGCTCTGCCGCGGTTTCAGCGTCGAAAAATGGGACCGGCCGGCCTGGCTCCTGATGCGCATTCTGGTGATTGCGCTGTCCTCGCTGGGGGTGGCCTGCCTGGTCGGCATTCCGCTCTGGAATCATTTTCTGTCCTTTTCGCCGCCGCTGCTGCTGCTGATTTCGCTGCCGGTGGCCGGTGCGCTGATTCTCGGCGTGGTTCTCTTGGACAACCAGCCGGAGAGCCCGGTCGAGGCTCTGACCGGTTTGCCGCGGCGGCTGGGGGCGACGATATTCGGCGGGGCGATTCTGATGGCCTGCGTGTTCGACTGCGTGATTCCGTCGCTGACCGAGTACCGCACGGAGAAGCCGCTGTATATGGCGATGCGCGATGCGGAACTCGGAATTCCCGTGGACCGGATGTTCGTCTGGCGCGACGAGGCTCCGCCCAAGATGCTGTTTTACCTCAATCTGCCCCGGCCGATGGCGGACAGCCCGGATTTCATCTGGAAGCGGGCGTTCACTCCCGAACAGATCGGGGCCATGTCGATTGCCCAAAGGCGCGCCGAACAGTACGCCCGGAACTTCGCCGACCTGCGCAAGTTCCTCGAACGGAATGCCGGTCAGCAGGTGATGATTCTCTCCTTCGATCGCAAGGAGGATCTGGAACCGCTGGCCCGCGCCGCCGCCGAACTGGGGCTGGCGATCAATGTGGAGGCGCCCGATTTTTCGGAGCGCAATTTCGATGTGATGGAAAGCAAGTCCCGCAGACGGTCGGTATGGACGCCGCGTCTGCCTCTAAAAGCTGAGGAGAACAGAAAGTAAATGACAAAGAAATCCGACAAAATCGAATTCATTTCGGTCGTCGTTCCGGTATACAACGAGGAGGGGTGCCTCCAGGAGTTGATCGACCGCACGCTTGCCGCACTCGACAGCTGCCATCGCCGGTTTGAATTCATCCTGGTCGATGACGGCAGCCGCGACAGCTCGGCCGAGATCATGAAGGCGGCCAGCGCGAAGCGGCCGGACGAGGTGGTCAGCTGCCTGCTGAACCGCAACTACGGGCAGCATTCGGCGATCATGGCGGGGTTTTCGCTGGTGCGCGGCGATTTGATCATCACGCTCGACGCCGATCTGCAGAATCCGCCGGAGGAGATTCCGAATCTGGTGGCGGCGGCGGAAGAGGGCAACGACGTGGTGGGAACCATCCGCCAGAACCGGCAGGATTCGTTCTTCCGCCGGTTCGCGTCGAAGATCGTCAACAAGGCCGCCCAGAAGGCGACCGGCGTCAAGATGAAGGACTACGGCTGCATGCTGCGCGCCTACCGGCGGCACATCATCGAGGCGATGCTCCAGTGCAACGAACGCAGCACGTTCATTCCGGTGCTGGGGAACAGCTTCGCCCGGAACACCTGCGAAATTCCGGTGCGGCACAACGAACGGGCGGTGGGGGATTCGAAGTATTCGCTCTGGAAACTGGTCAACCTCCAGTTCAATCTGCTCACCTGCATGACCACGATGCCGCTGCGCATCCTGACCTACTTCGGGCTGTTTGCCGCGCTGTGCGGATATTTGCTCAGCATCTACATCGTGATCCGGCGGTTTTTCTGGGCGGACGGCAACACCTGGGGCGAGGGCGGGGTGTTCATGCTGTTCGCGGTGATGTTCGTCTTCACCGGCATTGAAATGATCGGAATCGGGATGATCGGCGAATACATCGGCCGGATTTACAATGACGTGCGGGCTCGGCCGCGGTACTTTATCGAAGAAATTTTCGGCAGAAACGCGGAAAAATGATCCCGGCCGTCCGGGATTGAATTGGTTTGACAGGCCGGGCTTGCAATGCTATATTACAACCGGATTCATATCTGGGATTTTTCAGCTTGCAGCCGGTCCGGCGCCGTTGACGCCGCCGCGGAAATCGGGAACTCCGGTCGTACGGGAGAGGAATATTTGAGTCGATGACAGAAGGAATTATCATTTTCCTGGTGATTCTGCTTCTACCGGTCACGCTGACGGCGGTGCATTATTTCCGCCGTACGCGCGAAATGACGCAGGCGCTGGACCGGGCGAATGAACGCCGCCGCGAAATCACCAATTTTCTCTCCCGCTTTTCAACCGGACTCCAGGAGGAGGACGGCGTGGAGGGCGCCATGCATGCCGCCGCCCGTCACGTCGCGGAACAGACCGACGCGGAGTCGGTGGCGATCTACGAAGTGATCGGCAATGAGCTCCGGGTGAGCGGCGTCTGCGGCACCTATCCCTTGATTCACAGTTCGAATCAACTGCTTTTCTCCCGGCACCACCACCTCTTCGAGGCGCTGCGGCGCGAGGAGGTGCCGATCGGCAAGGGGTTCATCGGCGGGATGGCGACGACGCGTCAGGCGGAACTGGTTCCGGACGCATCGGCCGACCCGCGTTTCGTCGAGTACCCCGACTTCGCCAATTTCGGCAGCATCATGGCGATTCCGCTGCTGCGGGAAGGCGTTCTGGTCGGCGTGGTCTGCGCCGCGACCAACCGCCTGCGTCCGGGCAGCCCGTTTTCCGAGGCGCAGTTCGAGCGCTTGCGGCTGCTCTCCGGGCAGGTCCAGATGGTGCAGAACCTGGTCAAGGTCTACAGCGAAATCAGCGAACGCGAACGCATCGACCAGGAACTCGAATTCGCCCGGCATCTTCAGCTTTCGCTGCTGCCGCAGTCGTTTCCGGCGTGGGATATGTTTTCGATCAACGCCTACACCCGTTCGGCCAAGGAGGTCAACGGCGACTTCTACGATTTCGTGGAGATCGACGAGGACCGGCTGCTGATTATCATCGGCGACGCCTGCGGCAAGGGGATTCCCGCCTGCATGTTGACCGCGATGACCCGCAGTTATGCGCGCTGCCTTGCGGCGGCGGGGAGTTTCGTCACGCTGGGCGAGTTCCTGCGCGAGATCAACGACAAACTCTACCGCGACACCGATGCGGACCGCTTCATCACACTCGGCTGCTGTCTGCTCGACCGCCGGAATTCGCTGCTCGAATTCGGCCGCGCCGGGCACACCGACCTGGTGAGCTATGTGCATGAACATATCCGGACCTTTTCACCGGCCGGTTCGGCGCTCGGAATCCTGCCGGACGAATTCGCCAGCTTCGACACCATCTGCCTGGCGATCGAGCCGGGGACCTCGGTGATCATGTACTCCGACGGATTGACGGAGGCGCTCAACAAGGAGCAGGAGGAGTTCGGGCTGACCCGCCTGTCGGAGGTCTTCCGCGACTCCTGCGAACTCGGCGGCGCGCCGCAGACGGTGATCGACCGGGTGATGGAGGCGGTGGTCAACTACGAGGCCGAACAGGGCGACGACCAGACCATCGTTCTCATCCGCCACACCGGCAAGGCGTGACGGCCGCCGTCACTCCAATCCTCTCACCATGCAGAGCGCGCGCGGTTTGAAGCCGCAATGCTTGTAGAAGGCGATGGAGTCGTCGTTGCCGATCACCACTTTCAGCTGTGCATAGTGCAGATTCCGCTTCCGGAACTCGTCGAAGGCCCATTGGATCAACTGCTTGCCGAGGCCACGGCCGCGGCTTTCCGGCGCGAGATAGAGGTAGTCGATGCTGCCGTTCCATTCGTCCCGGGAGATGGCGCAGAATCCGGCCAGCGTTTCGCCGATCCATGCCGAACAGACCGGGGTTTCGCCGCGGGCGGTTTCCTCCGTATATTTCTCCACCGCTTCCGCGATGGAGTAGACCGGGTAGGTGATTTCGGGCAGCGGGTTGATCCGGTTGTGATGATCTGCCAGTTTCTGCAGGCACCCGGCGATCAGCGGAATTTCCGGCATGGTGAGCAGCCGCAGCGTCATCTGGTCCGGGGCGGGCGGTTCCGTGCGGACGGGGCGCAGCATTCCGTCGAGGAAATCCGCGGCGGAAAAATCGCACCGGTCGCCGAGCACCCGGTAAAGGTCGGGCAGGTCGAACACCTTCAGCATTCCGGGAATCAGGTGCGACTGGGGCCAGCGCAGATCGGCATTTCCGCAGCATTCCGCCCAGGAGTGCGGCAAATTGAACAGTCGAATCCGGTCCAAGCCGGAGCAGTCGATTCCGGCGGCGCAGGCGGCGACCAGCGCCCCGAGTCCGCGCCCGGCCAGCGTGATCGAGCGGCAGCCGCGGCTTCGCAGCAGGGCCAGCGTCGCGAGGAGATCGCGCACTTTGCCCCCGAAATAAGAGCGGTTCAGCAGTTTTCCGGTCGCGTCGTAGAAATAGTCGCTGTCGTACATGTGGAAATAATCCGGATGGTGGTCGCAGGTGAGTGGCCGCGATTTGCCGGTTCCGCGCACGTCAAGAGCCCATACCGGGGCTCCCGGAACTCCGAAATCGGGGAGTCCGGCCTTCAATTCCTCTTCGGCGTCGAGATGCGCCGCGTAGAGTACGGCCTCTTCGCATTTGGGCGGATGGAACAGCGTTTCGGGGCCGCCTGTGATGTGGAGATACGCCTCGCAGCCCGGCTCGGTCGCCAGGGCGAACCGGGAGATTCGCGGCGGCTGCCAATTTCCGCGCAGCACCCGGTAGTCCGGCGCCGGAACCGGGATTTCCACCTGAAGCGCCGTCCGCAGGAAAGCGGCGATTTTTTCCGCATCCGGTCTGCGTCCCGCCGCCAGTTCTTTTGTCCGCCTGGCCAGATAGCGGCCGACGGTCTCCTCGCCGGGAAGGTCGGCCACCTGGCCGGACGGGGTGACGCGAAGCTCCTCCTCCGGCCACGCGGGCAGTTCCGGCACGGCGGCGTCCGGGGTGTTCAGGAATTGCGCGGCGAAGAAGCGGCAGGCCGCCCGGCGGAGTTCCGGGCTGAAACCGTGACTGCCGGGGCCGGTGAACAGCCCGGCTCCGTCCGGATTGCCGAACAGCCGGTGGATTCTGCTCAGTTCGTCGAAGCTCTCGGCCGCTCCGCGCGGATCGAAGAAGTCGTTCTCCACCGCCAGAATCAGCGCCGGAGCCGGGGCGCGGGCGATCAGGAAGTCGGCTATTTCACCGCCCTCCGCCCAGAGCCCGGGCGGAATCTGTTCGGCGTCGGTCGGCAGTTCGTTGGCAAAGTTGCGGGCGAAGGTGGTGATGTAGCAGGCGGGGGCGGCGGCTTTCAGCCGGTCGTCCAATGCAAAAAGATAGCTCGACAGGGTGCCGCCGCCGGAGACGCCGGTCACGCCCAGGCGTTCCGCGTCCACATCAGGACGGCAGGCGAGATAATCGAGCGCCCGCATCGCGTCCCACACCCGCCGGCTGCCGAAGAATTCTCCGGTGAGCCCCAGCATTTTCCCGGCCAGGTTGTGCTCCTGCACCGGGCCGAAGTCGTCGCCGGAAAATTGCCTGCGTTCGCCCTGTCCGATGGGGTCGAGGGTCGCCACGGTCATGCCCATGCGGGCCAGCGAGAGGTTCAGCAGCTGGAATTCGTCGTAGTTTTTCCCGTTGTGACTGTGGCCGCAGAGGTGGAGGATGCCGGGCTGCCGTGCATCCGGAGCCGTGTCGGCGGACCGGTAAACCAGCAGGGTCGCATGTTGGCCGGGGAGCACTTCGATCAGCACTTTTTCCATCCGGACGCCGTCATGTTCCATGCGGCCGGTCACTTCGGGGGCAAGCGGCGTGCGTTCCGGGAACGGGCCGAAGGCGGCTTCGATCCGCGCCCGGGCGCGCCGGACGTATCCGGCGGCGGCCTCCGGCGTCTCAATCGCCGCCCATTCGGAGCGGCGGCGTTCGGTCGCCTCCGCCGCGATGCGGCCGTAGTAGTTTTGCAGCATGGAGCCATCGGGAATGAGCGGCGTCATCAGGTCACCTCCTGTTCGGTGCGGACAAATACCGAAATCGATATGGTCAAATACCATATCACGGCATTGCCCTTTTGCAAGCCCGGGGAGGAAACCCTTCTCGCGAAGGGTTGATGATTTCAGGGAATCGTGACCAGGGCGGGGTAGCGGGCGGGATTTTTCCCGGAACCGAGTCCCGGCGCGATTTCGATCCAGCCGTCGCGGCCTTCGCCGTCGTTCTCGTTGACCAGCAGATTGAAGCGGAATCCTCCGGCGGCGGCCGCAGCTTTGACGCCGAGCGCGTCGAGCGGAATTTCCGCATCATACCGGGTGACGCCCCGGTCGCGGGCGGTGACCAGGCGGATTTGCCGTGCCGCTTTTTCGGGGTCGAATCCGGTCGGGCCCTGCCAGCCGAATGCGTCGGATTTCCCGTTATCCTGTCGGGCGAGGCCGAGTTCCCACATCCCCTCCTGTCCGGGGAAGGCGAGCGCGAACTGAATGCCGTCGCCCTTCCAGAGCTGGCGGCCGGATTCCGGTTGGCAGTGGACGTCGTCCCGGACCAGCGCCCGGAGTTTTAGCGTTTCGCCGGAAATTCCGATCCAGACCTCCGCCGAAAGGTCGTCGACTCCTTTCCAAAGGCGGTGGGCCATGTCCGGCTGCGCTTCATGGAAGGAGAACACCTGCTCCTTCCGGTTCAGCCGGAAGTCCGGCTGCCGTCCGTCGAAGGGGGCTCCGGAAACCGGAATCGCGCTTTGAAAGGTCAGCTCGGACGTTCCGGTGCAGTCGACTCCGGAGAACCGCCAGGCCAGCGGTACGGCGATCCGGCTGCCGAATCCGGCGGGCATTCCGGCGGCGCTTTTCATCCGGAACTCCATCGCGGTCCTGCCGCCGGGCGGAACGCGGAATTTCCGCACCTGTTGTTCCGGCGAACAGCTGCGGCCGCCGCGCAGTTCCAGTTCGCCGCCGACTTCGCGGCCGAAGGAGTTGGCGAATTCCACCCGGACCGGGAATTCCTGTCCCGGCGCCACTGCGTCGGGAGCGGCGACGGAGAAGAGCGGTCCGGCGTTCTCAGCATTTTTCGCCCGGTTCAGCCGCAGCGTCGCCGGAACGCGGTCGAGCGGGAAAAGGGTCATCGACCCGGACTGTGCGGCGGGCGCGGCGTTGCCCATCAGGTCGATCCGTTCCGCACTGCGGGCGTCGCTTGCGACCAGCAGCGGAACTCCGGCGGCCTGCGCGTTTTCATCCCACCCCGTCAGCAGCAGGTTTTCGTCCTGCCGGAACAGCAGCAGCCAGACGCCGGGGGCGGCCGGGAGCTGCTTCAGGAAATGCGCGTTCCGGTAAGTCCGGGTGAGCGCGGCATAGGCGGCGAGGGCGGGTTTCGGGTAGAAGTCCGCGGTCATCATCCCGTAATTGTGTTCCCCGTTGTAGGGGGCGAACCCGTCGTTGCGGAGGTCGTACCAGTTGTAGGCGGCGGCGCCGCGCGACCAGGCGAACAGCATTTTCTTGTAGACCATCTCGGCCTGGAACGGCTCCTGTCCTCCCGCCGAACTGATGCCGGTTTCGTTGGAGTACCAGCCGGAAGCCCCCGCTTCGCGCATCGCCGGCAGGAGCAGGTCGTCCACCGAGCGGACGTAGATCGGGAAAGCGCCGTGTTCGTGATAGGCGACAAGATCGTAGAAACCCCGCGCTCCCGAGAGCGCCTCGCGGATATAGCGGGCGTTGTCCCGCTCCTTTCGCCCGAAGGGGCGGAGCGTGGCGAATCCGGCGGTCATCACCTTCGCTTCCGGCGCGGCTTTGCGGATCTCCTCGAAGGCGGCTTTCTGGAGTTCGATGTACGACTCGACGCCGAACCGGGCGAAGCTGTACAAATCGGGTTCGTTCCAGGTTTCCCAGTAGTTGACCTTGCCCCGGTAGCGGGCGGCCAGGGTGCGGACGAAGGTGCGCCAGGCGGCGAGTTCCGGCGCGGCGCGGTTCCAGTCGCGCCAGTCGCGGGCGTCGCGGACTTCCGGCGGCGCAGCCCAGCGCGGCGTGAAATAGAACTTCCCCTGTACCCCGACTCCGCGGGAGCGGAAGAGTTCGAGCAGCCGGTCGTATTCGGCGAAGTTCCAGCGGTCCGGCTCCGGCTGGATCGAACTCCATTCGGGGAGCGCGCCGCGGACAATTTTCGCGCCGGCGAGCGCCGCCGCTTCCGCTTCGAGCTCCTGGTCGCGGAGCGCCCAGCGCGTGGTATGGGTGCAGACGCCGAAGAGGAACTCCCCGGTTTCAGCGAGCGGCGTCGGTCCGGCAGGCCGGAGCCGGGCGAATGCGAGTTGGCGGAACGCGGCGCTCTTCGAACCCGTTTCGGTGAGTTTCGCCTCGACGGTCACGATTCCGAAACGGTCGACGGCGGTCGCGGGGCGGTGGCGCAAGGTTTCCCCCGGTGCGAGTGAAAAGGCGACGGTTTCCGTCTTCCGGTTCCCGAAGAAATCGATGAAAGTGAACTCCGCGTTTCCGGCCAGCGGCTGCTCCGAGCTGTTGGTCAGCGCGAGGCGGAGTTTCTCCTCCTCGCCCTCCCGGAGGATGTGGAGCGGATTGCCGGTTTCGATGTCGAAGAGCAGCGCCTCCGCCGCCGGAACGCTGCGGGTCAGCGTCGCGGCGGCAAGCAGCAGTTCGAACTCCGCCGATTTTCCCCGGAACTCGATCTGCCGGATGGTCGCGCCGTCCGTCCCCGCCGGGAAATTCAATGTGAACTCGGTCTGCCCCTCGCGGAACGGCGTCTCCGAAGTCAGCGTCTTCCCCCCGCCGTCCTGACCGAGGAGACGGATCGTCCCTTCTCCCCGGCGGACCTCGCCCGAGAGCACCAGCCGCAGCGGCGAAGAGACGGCGCGCATGGGGAGCTTGTACTCCCGGAGCGTGGCGTTCTTACTGGTGGCGGCAAGCAGCAGTCCTTCCGGCGTCAACCGCGTTTCGGCGCCGGTGACCGCGAATTTCGAGCGGTCGTCGAAGAAGAAGAGCGGCGCGGTCGAGACCGCTTCCCGTTCTCCTCCCGGGAGAAACCTGACTTCCCCGATCCGGACCCGGCGGATGCCGCCGCCCTTTTTGAGGCGGACCGAGAACCCGGAGAAGTTGAGCGGCCAATCGATTTTTTTGTTGACGATTTTGGGATTCCCCCAACTGCTGCGCTGCAATCCGTCCCGGAACGGAAACCGGAGGAGATTTTCTCCCTTGACAAAGGTTGCTCCGGCGGACGGGAACTGAAAGAGTTCGCCCTGTCCGTCCCGAAGCCGGAGGGAGACGCTGTGGAGCATCTCCGGGTCTTCGAAGCCGATTTCAAGCTGGATTTCGCCTTCCCGGCAATCTCCCAGCGGAACCTCCTTTTTGCAGTGCACTTCTCCGAAGGCGAAGAGCCCCTCGTTGAGTTCCAGCCGCATCCCTCCCGCCGGGTCGGCGGTGAGTTTCTGGCCGCGCGTCTCCGCATGGACGAGATTGACGGTTTCCGGGCTGAGAGGGATGACGGTCATCCCTTCGGCGAAGAGCACTCCCGGCAGCAGGAGCCCGATCAGGGCGAGCAGCTTGGTCATTCCGAATTTCCCGCTATTTGGCGTTGAAGTAAAAGTACCAGGTATCGTTCGCGGTCCTTCGATAGTGTTCCGCCAGCGAGTAGAAATTGACATGGCCGTCGAAGAAAAGGATATTCGTCTGGTTGCCGTGACGGAAAATGTCGGTCCGGGTGGTGGTGTCGAGGTTGCACCAGAGATCGTAGTTGCTCGGCGCGGAGTTGGTCGGGCCGCCCGCTCCGGTGGTATAGCAGGCGCCGTCGGCGACCAGCATCAGGTGCTTCGGCTGATAGGCGCGGTTCTGGCTCACGCTCTCCGGTCGGACATAGTACTTCCCGGAACTCTCCACGAACGGCATCAGCGCCCGGCCCGATGTGGTGAACCACCTCTCGTAGCTCGGCATGGTATAGGAGAGCGAGTCGGCACCGGTCATCACGGCCGATTTGCAGCTGATGGCCGGATGGCGGCGGAGCCGCTGGCTGTCCGCCCAGCTTTTCAGGTTCACCGTGACGCCCAGGTAAGGCAGAACCTTGAAATGCCACCACTGGCCGTTGTACGACTCCGTCGCGGCGGGCGAGGGGTGCGGGTAGAACTTGAAGTCCGAAGCGTAACCGAAAAGTCCGAGGTGAATCTGCTTGAGCGTGTTGACGCAGTCGATCCGGCGGGCCTTGCTCCGCGCGCTGTTCAGCGCCGGCAGCAGCATCGAGGCGAGAATGGCGATGATGGCGATGACCACCAGTAACTCGATCAGTGTGAATTTTCGTTTCATTCGATTCTCCTTATTTGAGATTGAGGTCGGCGACCGATTGATGATCGAAGAGCAAGACCGGCAGGCTCACCTGGGTTTCGCCGCCGCTGCGGTTCAACAGCCGTTCGACCAGCTCCGTTATGGCGCGCGCATAGGCGACCGCTTCGCTGGCGAAAGTGGTGACTGTTTCCACCGGGGGGAAATTTCCGCCGGTGACGAGGCTGACGGTTTTCGGGACCTCGACGCCATACTCCGCGAGCCGGGCGGCGAGGTATTTCGCGCCGCTGTGGCTGATGACGAAGACGGCGGTGAAATCAAATTCGCCGGAGCGGATTTTTTTCGCGAATTCGTCGATTGCCCGGTCCGCCTTTTCACCCGGCCTGATCTTGCAGTCGAACTCCTCGATCGTCATTTTGTGGATCGCCGCCACGGTTTCGAAGCCGCGCAGCCGGAATGCCAGCGACCGCCCCTGCGAGCGGGGTTCGTTGTAAAGCAGTGCGATTTTGCGGTGCCCCATCTGGTGGAGGTAAGATGCGGCCCCCACTCCGGAAGCGTAGTTGTCCTCGCAGATGTAGTTGAGTCCCTGAACCGGAATCTCATTGCGGCAGAAGATCACCGGGACCGGGGAGCGGACGATGCTTTCGATGTTCTCCGGCGCGAGCTGCGGCCCGGTCGGGCTGTCCAGCACGATCAGGTCCGCCCGGTAATCGGCGAACGAGGGCGGCGTGTCCAGTTTGTAGTCGTAGGTTTCGTGACGGAATTCGCACCCGGCGGCTTCCACGCCGCGCCGGACTTCCGGAATGACCGCCCGGATGCTCTCCCCCGGCCAGTCGGGCTGGAGAAGAAGAACCCGTTTCCGCCCGATCTCCTTCTTCGAAACGAAGGAGCCGCGCCCGACGTGGGCGGTCAGCAGTTTCAGCTCCTTGAGCCGCGCCAGCGCTGCAACCACCACCGGCTGGCTGACGCCGTACTCCCCGATCAGCTGGCGCACGGTCGGGAAAGGCGCTCCGTCGTCCATCAGCGCGATCCGCTTGCGCAGCTCCAGGGTCAGGCGTTCGGTTTTGTTGCCGGTCAGGCTCATGATTCTTCCGTTTGATTGATTGTGTATATCGTATACACATTAATTATGCACGATTTCCCGTCCAAAAGCAAGTGTCCGGGTGAAAAAAACGGGAAAATATCGGCAGTACCTCTGCTGCGACGGCGGCGGCTACTGTTTTGCCGCGGCGGCCGGGGGAGGCGGCAGGAGCTGGACCGAGCCGGTGAGGCAGTTCGTTGTGGTGTTGAACGCCATCTCCAGATTGTTTTCCGAGAGCTTGCGCAGGATTTCGAGGTTGACTTCGGTGCGCAGGGCCTCTTCCTTCTCGAAGCTGGTGGTCTTGAGCCACATGATGACGCGGATGTTGAGCGAGGAGGCGGCGAACTCTTCGAAGAAGACCCGGGGGTTGCGCTGCGGCGCGTCCGGCCCCTTGAAGTTGTCCACCACCTCGTGGATGAGTTTCATCGCCAGTTGCATCTCTTCGGCGGTGGTGCCGTAGACCAGCCCGACGGTGAAGAGATAGCGGATCACGCCGCGGTTGCTGATATTCTCGATCGCCTCCTCGGCGATGGTGTTGTTGGGAACGCTGACGATGCTCTCGTAGCCGGTGAGAATCCGGGTGCTGCGCATGCCGACCGAGATGACGATGCCGTTGACGTCTCCGGCTTTGATCCGGTCGCCGATGCGGAACGGCCGGTCGAGGATGATGACCATCGTTCCGAAAAAGTTGGCCAGGGTTTCACGCGAGGCGAAGGCGACCGCCAGCCCGGCCACGCCGGCGCCGGCCAGCAGCGTGGTGATGTTCAGCTGAAAGATGCTCTGGCCGATGAAGAGGACGGTGACGATGGAGATGACGATCTTGAGCAGTTTGCGGGTGATGTCGACCATCAGCGAATCAAGCGTGCTGTCGGGCCGCTGCGCGAACGAGCGCAACCGGATGTCGAACAGTGCGATGACCTGGAATCCCGCCCAGGCCGCCAGCAGCGTCACCCAGGTGAAGAACAGTCGCGCCTCGATCGGGTAGAGCATCGGCAGCGAATGCAGAATCGGCAGCAGGAAGAGAAAGATGGTGCCGGAAACCAGCAGCAGGATCACCGGCCCCGAAAGCGCCGCGACCACCTGCCACCTCATTCGCTTTTTTTCCGCATCGTTCCGCGTCACCAGATGGCGGATGAACAAAGCGAGGGCGACTCCGATCAGGATGGAAACCCCGGACGCGATCAGAAATGTGAAAAACGCATCTCCCTGCTTGTGCATCCAGACACGGACCCGGTGCATGCCGTCGCGCATATCGGCGGAGACGGCCCTTTCGTTGAGGACCGGGAGCGCCTCTTCTCCGGAGATGATGCGGTCGAGATCGGACTCCACCTCTTCGGTGCTTGTCATCTGGCTCGATTGCGAAGTCTGACTCGATTTCGCGGGGAGTCCCTCGGCTTCCCGGACGGCATTCGCGATTCCGGCTCTGAGCGCAAAACCGGTGGAGACACAGAGCAGCAGCACAAAAACGATTTTCCGCATGGCAGTTTCTCCCGAGGCTGAATTATCCGTTCAAACGCATCTCCGTCAGCACCTCGCCGTCCCGGAGGGCGCGGAGTTGAAGCGTATCGTCTTCGAATACGCCGTAAGTCGGGTCGAAGCCGCCCTTCGGCAGCGAGATCGAACCCGGATTGAAGGCGATGATTCCGTGTTTCCCGCGTTCCAGCAGCGGAATGTGGGTGTGTCCGCAGGCCAGCACGTTGCCCGGTTCGAGCGGCGGCGGATTGCCCGGATTCCAGAGATGGCCGTGAGTCAGGAAAAAACGCCTCTGACCGGCCAGCAGCGTGGCGTAGTCCGACATCATCGGGAATTCCAGCAGCATCTGGTCCACTTCGCTGTCGCAGTTGCCGCGCACCGCGGTGATTCTGTGTTTCAGCGAATTGAGCTGTTCGACCACGGCCGGAGGCGCGTAGTCGGGCCGCAGCGGGTTGCGCGGCCCGTGGTAGAGCGCGTCGCCGAGGAGGACGAGATGATCCGGCGCGAACCGACCGATCCGGTCGAGGAGAAGCGCCATGCTCTCCGGAGAACCGTGCACGTCGGAAAAGAACAGGATCTTCATCGTACCACCCCGGTGTCTGTTTTTACTGTTTCCTGATCCGCATCTGCGGGAAGAGCAGCACGTCGCGGATCGTTTCGGCTCCGGTCAGGATCATGACCAGCCGGTCGATGCCGACGCCCATGCCGCCCGCCGGAGGCATGCCGTATTCCAGCGCGGTGAGGAACTCCTCGTCGACCTTGTCGGAGAGCTTGTCGCCGGGCTGCTTCGTCTTTTCGAACTGATCCATGAAGCGCTTGCGCTGGATGATCGGGTCGTTGAGTTCGCTGTAGGCCGGGGCCACTTCGACGCCGTTGATGCCGAGTTCGAAGACGTCGACGTAGTTCGGATCGTCCGGGCAGCCCTTGGCCAGCGGCAGGAGTTCGACCGGCAGCCGGCAGACGAACGTCGGCTGAATCAGGTTCGGCTCGACCGTCTTCTCGTAGAGTTCGTTGGTCACTTCGAGGTCGGACATGCCGTCGGGAATGTCCAGCCCCATCGCCCGGCCGCGTTCGACGCGCTGTTCCGGAGTGATCTGGAACCAGTCGGCTCCGCCCTTCTCCTCGCAGAGTTCGTTGTAGGTGGCGCGGCGCCAGGGCAGCGTGAGGTCGATCACCTTGCCGTTGCCGTGGTCGATCTTGAGCGTGCCGACCGTCTTCATCGCCACGGTGGTGACCAGCGACTCAATGAGTTCCATCATGGTGCGGCAGTCGCCGTAGGCCTGGTAGACCTCCATCATGGTGAATTCCGGATTGTGGCGGCGCGACATGCCTTCGTTGCGGAAGTTGCGGTTGAGCTCGTAGACCTTCTCGAAGCCGCCGACCAGCAGCCGCTTGAGGTAGAGTTCCGGCGCGATGCGCATGTACATGTCGGAGGAGAGCGCTTCGTAATAGGTCTTGAACGGGTTGGCCGAAGCGCCTCCGGCGAGCGGCTGGAGCATCGGGGTTTCGACTTCCATGAAGCCGCGGCCGTTCATGAAATTGCGGATTTCGGCGAGGATACGGCTGCGCAGCTGGAGAACCCGGAAGCTCTCGTCGTTCATGATGAGGTCCAGGTAACGCTGGCGATAACGCTGTTCGACGTCCTGGAGCCCGTGGAATTTCTCCGGCAGCGGGCGCAGCGACTTCGACAGCAGCGTGCACTCCTTCACCCGGACGGTCAGTTCGCCCATGCGGGTGACGAACGTCGGCCCGGTGATGCCGACGATGTCGCCGATATCGAGTTTGCGGAACATGGCGAACTCATCGTCGCCGATTTCCGACTTGCCGACGAAGAGCTGGATTCTCCCGGAACTGTCTTTGACGTCGGCGAAGATCGATTTGCCCATGCCGCGCTTGGCCATCAGACGACCGGCGACGGTGACGGTCGGCCCGAACTCTTCGCCTTCCGCCGGGGTCGCTTCGGCGCGGACCGCGGCGATCATCTGCGTACCGGGGAAGCCGCGGCCGAACGGTTCGATCCCGGCCGCCTTGAGTTCCTCCGCTTTCTCCATGCGTTGCCGCATGAGAATGTTCATGTCCTGTGCGGCGGCGGCGTTTCCGGCCTGTCCGGCATCGGATTCCAGATTTTCTTCGCTCATTTCTATTTGTTGCTCCTGTATTGAAAAAATGCAATAAAATTAATGTATCACCATTCCGGCGATCTTGCAATTCGGAAAAATGAAACTATTGTAAATCCGAGTATAATTTTACCGGAGCGTGGCACGGCAAAATTTTTTTGCCCGGACTCCGGCTGAAAATGCCCGGAAAGGCGGTTCGGAAACGGACCGGTAACATCATATATAAAGGTGGAATGGATGAAAAAAATGTCACTCTCCTGTCTGCTCCTTGCTCTAGGGGCGGTCACGGCCGGCGCGGAAGAGGTGATTGCGGTCGGAGTGGAAGAGACCGTAGTCTCTCCCGCGTCGTCAACGATCTCGATGCAGTGGGGAATGCCCGCAATCTGGTGGTCGGCTCCTTTTTCGGCCATTCTCGCCATTCTGATGGCGGTGGTTTTCTATAAGAAGATGATCGCCGCGAATGAAGGCACCGACCGGATGAAGGAGATCGCAGGTTACGTCCGCGAAGGCGCGATGGCCTACCTGTGGCGGCAGTACAAAGTGGTCGGCGTCGTTTTCTTCGTTCTCTTTGTTCTCTTCAGCGTTCTGGCGGTTTTCCACATCCAGAACCCGTTTGTTCCGGTGGCGTTCCTCACCGGCGGTTTCTTCTCCGGCCTCTGCGGCTTCATCGGCATGAAGACTGCCACCCGCGCCTCGAACCGCACCGCCCAGGCGGCGAGCGAAGGGCTGAACCGCGGCCTTCAGGTTGCGTTCCGCTCCGGCGCGGTGATGGGTATGGTCGTGGTCGGGTTCGGCCTGATCGACATCTGCCTCTGGTACCTGATCCTCGATAAACTCGTCTTCACCACCGCCCACATGGCCGACGGACTCAGCTTCCTCGGCATGGACCTGGTCTCCCAGGGCTGCACCCAGTCTGAGAAACTCGTTCACATCACCACCACCATGCTGACCTTCGGCATGGGCGCTTCGACCCAGGCGCTGTTCGCCCGTGTCGGCGGCGGCATCTACACCAAGGCGGCCGACGTCGGCGCCGACCTCGTCGGCAAAGTCGAAGCCGGTATTCCGGAAGACGACCCGCGCAACCCGGCCACCATCGCGGACAACGTCGGCGACAACGTCGGCGACGTCGCGGGCATGGGCGCGGACCTCTACGAATCCTACTGCGGCTCGATCCTCGCCACCGCGGCGCTCGGCGCGGCCGTCGCCGCCCAGAGCGCCTCGTTCGACCCGGAACAGGCGACCAAGCTGGTGCTCTCCCCGATGATCGTCGCCGGGTTCGGCACCTTCCTCTCGATTCTCGGCATCGGCATGGTCCGCTGCAAAGAGGGCGCGACGCAGCGTCAGCTGCTCCGCAGCCTGCTGACCGGCACGCTCGGCAGCTCGATCTTCGTGCTGGTCGCGCTGGTCTTCCTGATTTTCCTCGATTTCATCTCCTGGGGCATCTTCGGTGCGGTGATTTCCGGCCTGGTCGCCGGCGTCATCATCGGTCAGGCGACCGAATACTACACCAGCGCTGAATACGCTCCGACCCGCGGCATCGCCGGCCAGGCCAAGATGGGCCCGGCCACCACCATCATCGATGGTCTCGCGACCGGCATGTATTCGGCCGGTCTCCCGGTCGTCACCATCGTCATCGGCATTCTCTGCGCCTTCGGGTTCGCGGGCGGCTTCGGCACTGAAGCCGGTGCGTTCGCCCGTGGTCTTTACGGCGTCGGCTTCGCCGCCGTCGGCATGCTCTCCACGCTGGGCATCACCCTGGCGACCGACGCTTACGGCCCGATCGCCGACAACGCCGGCGGCAACGCCGAAATGTCCGGCATGGCTCCGGAAGTCCGGGAACGGACCGACGCGCTCGATTCCCTCGGCAACACCACCGCCGCGACCGGCAAAGGCTTCGCCATCGGTTCCGCGGCCCTGACCGCTCTCGCTCTTCTGGCCAGCTTCATCGAAGAGGCCAAAATCTGGATCGGCAAGTTCGATTCCGGCGTCGGTTCGGGCGTCGACGTGGCGCAGGCCAGCAAGATGTCGCTGCTCTCCTTCGTCGACCAGTACCAGCTCACCATCATGAATCCGCTGCTGATCTGCGGACTCTTCATCGGCGGCATGGTCGCCTTCCTCTTCTGCGCGATGACCATGAAAGCGGTCGGCCGCGCGGCAGGCTCGATGGTCGAAGAGGTTCGCCGTCAGTTCAAGGAAAAGCCGGGCATCATGGAAGGCAAGGATACCCCGGATTACGCGAAGTGCGTGGCGATCTCCACCGCCGGCGCCCAGCGTGAAATGATCGTCCCGGCGCTGCTGGCGATCGTCATCCCGGTCCTGACCGGTCTCGTTCTCGGCATCCCGGGCGTGATGGGCCTCCTGGCGGGCGGACTCGCCACCGGCTTCGTCCTGGCCACCATGCTGAACAACGCGGGCGGCGCTTGGGACAATGCCAAGAAATACATCGAGAACGGCGCCCACGGCGGCAAGAAGCTGCCCGACGGCAGCAAGAACCCGACCCACGGCGCGGCGGTCATCGGCGATACCGTCGGCGACCCCTGCAAGGACACCAGCGGCCCCTCGCTGAACATCCTGATCAAGCTGATGAGCATGGTCTGCATCGTGTTCGCTCCGGTCATCATCAAATTCTCGCCGGTCATCCAGGGCTGGCTGGGAATCGGCGGAATTCTCCAGTAATCCGATTCCGACCAGGGCGCCGCGTCATACCGGCGCCCTTTTTTCATCAAACAGTTTTGCAATTGGCTCAGGAGGATAGAAATGAAGCGTTCCCGCAAACTGATCGCATTCCCGGCGTTCTTCTTCGCCGTGCTGCTGCTTTGCGGCGGCTGTTCGGCATTCCGGGCCATGTTCGACGAAGACCCCGCCGTTACCCAGCAGAAGCGCGAACAGGCCAAGAAGCGGAAAGAAGAGCGCGTGCGTTCCGGCGAGGATTCCAGCGTATTCCCGACTCTCTTTCCCAAAAAGGAGAAGGAGCAGGAACCTGCGTTCAGCTCCTCTCTCTCCCCCGAAGAACGGGCGATCCTGAAACAGACCCAGGCCGAATCGAAGCGACTCGAATCGGAAGACGAAGTCGAACAGATCCGTCGCGAAAACCGCGAACGCTCCGGCAAGCTCTCCGATAGCGTTTTCGGCGGCGGCGTCAACGATTTATTCTAACCTCCTGCTGCTGCTTTGTCGTGGGAATTGGAGGAGGCGCTTCGCCCTCCTCCAAACCTCCTCCCGACCGGCA
>CAYSZM010000041.1:0-28236 GCA_964435365.1 uncultured Victivallis sp.
TCAAACTTGAAACGCCGATGCCGGTCCGTTATATTATTGGAATTATCGATCGCCGTCAACGGTGAATCGCGGTGTAATTCCGCGGCTGTCGCGCAACCGTCATAGTCGGACCCCGTGGCGATCGAAACGTCAAACTCATTGTGCGCGCAACACAAGAAAGGACAGCGAAATGTTCCGTTTCCTCCGTCTCCCCGGTCTCTCCCTCCGTCGTAAATTCACCCTCATTGAATTGCTGGTCGTCATCGCCATCATTGCGATCCTGGCTTCGATGCTGCTCCCGGCGCTGACTCAGGCGCGCGAACGCGGCAAGGCGGCCAAATGCCTCGGCAACGTCAAACAGATGGGGGCGGGGATGTCGATGTACACGGCCGACTCCGGTTATTTCATGCCCGCCTACGGGGTGTACAGCATGTCGGGCGCCGCGCTGCTCTGGAACGGGGAGCGTTTCGACGACAAAACCATCGATATGCGTGCCGGGCTGCTGGCTCCCTACCTCGGCGGCAACGTGATGGCGATGGTCTGCCCCTCCTGGATCGGCGAGATCGACGTGACGAAGCAGTACCAGGGGGCCGGTTACGGGCTCAGCGCCTACGGGATCGGTTCGCAGGGGTATTTCATGACCGACGGCACGAAGCGGGGCTGCGGCTGGAAGGACGGCCGGGCGAAGAATCCCTCGGCGACGGTCGCTTTGGCCGATACGGTCAGCGTCTGGAGCACCTCCAAGGGGGAGGCGCAGTCGTTTCTTTACGCCCATTATTCCGTCGACGGCGGGGTCGAGGGCGATGTGGGGAGGCACTCCGACAACATTCACTTCCGCCACGCGGCCCGGGCTTCGGTGCTCTGGGCCGACGCGCATGCGTCGTCGGAGGGGATGGGCTACTGCAAAGACCTCTCGGATGATTTCTATGTGGCCAACCGCATCGGGAACATCGGGGCCAAGGACAACGAACTCTACGATCCGTTTTAAGGGGGTGGCCGCGATGAACCGGACGTTACTGATCGTTTTGATTCTGGCGGTGCTCGTTGCCGCCGGGTTCTTTCTGCTCCGCTCTCCGGACGGGATTGCGTTGGAGTCGGTTCCGGCGGAATCCGCCCACGAGGCGACGGCCTTTGCTCAAAAAGCGTATGAAACCTACCGCGACGGCTCCGACTCGCGCGGCAAACGGGTCTGCTTCGCCCCGCTGGACGGGGAGTTGACCGCGCAGTTGGAGAGAAGGCTCGATTCCCTCGGCTCCCCCGATTTTTCAGCCGCCCGCGTCAGCGCGGCGGAGGGGGACAAGAACACCTACTGCGTCGATGTACCGGACGGCGGAGCCACGGTTCGCTTCATCGTCGAGCGGAGCCGGGGCCACCTTCAACTCGCCGGGTGCGGAGGCGTGAAATGAAGCGGAATACGGGCCCGGACAACACGCGCGGCATGATGGGGTTCTTCTCCGTTCCGGTCGACGACCCGGTGGCGGCGTGGCGCGAGGCGCTGGAAAAGGACGCGCTTTCGCCGCGGACGCTCTACATTCACATTCCGTTCTGCCGCAGCCGCTGCCCCTTCTGCCCGTTCTACCTCGGCGCGGCCGCTCCGGGGGAAATGGAGGAGTACGTCAATCTGCTGGTTCGCGAGCTGGAACGCTGGGGGAAGGAGGCCGGGCGCTTCCCGGTCAACGCGGTCTACTTCGGCGGCGGAACGCCGAGCGACCTCACGTCCGGACAATTCGTGGCGATCCTGGACGCGCTTCACCATAACTACCGCCTCGCCGCCGACTGTGAAATCACCGTCGAGGGGCGGATCGACGGGCTGGATGCAAAGAAAGTGCGAACTCTCGCCGCGAACGGCGTCAACCGGCTGTCGGTCGGGGTGCAGACCTTCGATACGGAACTGCGCCGCCGGCTCGGGCGGCAGTCGGACCGGGCAACGGTTCTCGCCCGGCTCGAAGAGCTGGCCAAACTCAACGAGCTGGCGGTGGTGATCGACCTGCTGTACGGACTTCCCGGCCAGACGCTTGCGGATTTGCGGGAAGACCTCGATCTTCTGTTCTCTTCGACGCAGCTTTCCGGGCTCGACCTCTATCGGCTCCGGGTGGGCGAGACGCTGCCGCTGGCGAAGCTGATCGCCGCGGGGAAGCTCCCGGCGACGCCCGGCGAAGAGGAGGCGTTTGAGATGTTCCAGCTCGGGGTGGAGCGGATGCGTGCGGAAGGCGCGGTGCGGCTCTCTCCGCTTCACTTCGCCTTCGACGCGCGGGAGCGCAATTTGAACAACACGGTTTCCGGCGCGAAAAACGTCTGCCTGCCGTTCGGCATGAAGGCGGGCGGGCGGCTGGCCGGGTTCCGTTTCTCGCAGCACACCGGGCTTGCCGACTATCGGCGCGCGGTGGAGGCGGGGGAAAAGCCGCTGGCTTCGGCAGGCGTCTATCCGCCCGATTTTGCGGCGTGCGGCGCATTGTCCGGCCAGATCTACCGGCGGATGCAGGTCGACCCGGTCCGGGTGGCGGAAGCCGCCCCGGTGGCGGTGCGCGACGCGGTGCGCCGAAATCTGGAACGGGGAGCGGACGCGTGGAAGGAGCAGGGCTATTTGACTTCGGGCGGAAACGGAGTATTTTCTCTCACCGAGCGGGCGAATTTTTCGCACCGCAGGATGGCCGCCGATTTGATGGAGCGGATTGCGGAGGCGTTCGAATGAGAGTTCTGTGGATTTTGATTCTGCTTGCCGCCGGGTGCGGGCTTGCCGCCGGGGTGGTCAGCGAAGACGCCGCGACGATCGCCTACCGCCAGCCGGACGGAAATGTGGTTACATTGCACAAGCAGCCGAAGCGGGTGGTGATCTGCTACGCCTCGCTGGTTCCGGTCTGGTACGCAGCCGGAGGGCGCGCGGTAGGCGTTCCCCGCGTGGCGAGCGCCGACGCCATGCCCGATGCGGCGCGGGAGCTGCCGGTGATCGGCAGCATTTCGACGCCGAACCCGGAAAAAATCCTGATGCTCAAGCCGGACCTGGCGCTGCTGCTCGGCCGCTACGAGCGTCACGGGGCGGTGGCGCAAATTCTCAACCGTGCCGGGGTCGAAACGGTGCTGGTGGAGTACGCCAACTACACCGACTTTTCTTCGCTCTTCGATTTCTTCTGCAAATTAAACGGAGCGCCGCCCGCCGTGCTCGCCGAAAAGAAGCGCATTTTCGATGAGGTCGGAGCCGTCTGCCGCAAGGCGGCGGAACAACCGGGGCCGACCGCCGCGATCGTGTTCGCCTCTCCCGCCGGATTCAAGCTGGAGAGCGAGCATTCCAACACCGGGACCATCCTCAAGATGTTGGGCGGCAAAAACATCGCCTCCGGCGTCGATCAGCCCCGGGTGAATTTCAGTTACGAACGGCTTTTCGTCGATGATCCCGAGGTGATTTTCATCGTCACCATGGGCAGTTCCGAGGAGCTGAAGGAGAAATTCCGGCGTGAAATCATGTCGCAGGGGGCGTGGAGGGAGCTTCGCGCCGCAAAGAGCGGGCGCGTTCACTTCCTGCCGACGGAACTCTTTCTCTATCAAGCCGGAACGCGCTACCCGGAGGCGTTCCACCATCTGGCGCAACTGCTGTACCCGGAACCGGAGGGCGGCAAATGAAACACTGGTTCGTCACTCTGCGCTCCACGCCGGGCCGCGTCGGATTCAACGTGTTTCTCGCGGTGTTGCTGGCGCTCGTCGTCTTGGTCAGCCTGCGTTTCGGCGCACTGAAGCTGACTTACGGGGAGATTCTCGAAACGCTCTGGTATCAACCGGAGGGGATCAACTGGCAGATTCTCTGGAACATCCGGTTGCCGCGCATCCTGCTCGGGGTGCTGGTGGGCGGGAGCCTCGCGGTTTCCGGCACGATCCTGCAGGGGATCATGCGCAACCCGCTGGCCGCACCCGGTTTGATCGGCGTGTCGGCGGGCGGCGGGCTGGCCGGAATTCTCATCATGCTGGTGCTGCCGCAGTTCGGTTTTCTCCTGATTCCGGCGGCGTTCGGCGGGGCGCTGCTCACCGCCGCGCTGGTCTATCTGCTGGCGTGGAAACAGGGGGTGAGCCCGGTGCGGCTGATTCTGGCGGGTGTCGCGGTTTCGGCGATGCTCGGCGCGTTCAGCAGCACGATTCTTCTGCTCAATGCCGAACGGGCGGGCGGGGTGCTCGATTTCACCATCGGCTCGCTCTCGGCGCGGAGCTGGCCGCAACTCCGGCAGGTGGTCCCCTACATGGCGGCGGGGCTCTTCGTCGCATTCTGTTTCGGGCGCAAGCTCAACATCCTCGCCCTCGGCGACGAGGTGGCGACCGGCCTCGGGATGCGGGTGGAGCGAACCCGTTTCCTCCTGCTCGCCGCCGCCGCGCTTCTGGCGGCCTCGGCGGTCAGCGTGGCCGGGCTGCTCGGATTCGTCGGCCTCATCGCGCCGCATATGGTCCGCATCGCGATCGGGCCGGACAACCGCTTTCTGCTGCCCGCCTCGGCGCTGTTCGGCGGCGCGCTGGTCGCCGGGTGCGACACCGTCGGGCGGATGGCGATGTACCCCTCGTCCGCCGAACTTCCGGTGGGGGTGATTATGGCATTACTGGGGCCGCCCTTCTTCCTCTGGCTGCTGAGAAGGAGGAATTATGAAGCTTGAAGTCACTTCCCTCTCCGCCGGATACGGCTGCAAACTGGTCCTCGACGGCGTCGAACTGACCGTGCCGGACGGGCGGGTCGTCACCCTGGTCGGCGCGAACGGCAGCGGCAAATCGACGCTGCTCAAAGCGGTCGGTCGGTTGCTCAAGCCGAAGGGCGGGTCGATCCTGCTCGACGGCTGTGAAATCCGCGATTACGACACGGCGGAACTGGCGCGGCGGATGGCGATCCTGCCCCAGCTTCACCACGCGGCGGGCGAAATCACCGTCCGGGAGCTGGTCGGGTTCGGCCGCTTTCCGCACCGCACCGGTCTTGGCGGACTCAATGCGCACGACCGCGAGGTGATCGAAGAGTCGCTGCACCTGACCCGGCTGGAAGCGTTCGGCGACCGCCGGGTGGGGACGCTCTCCGGCGGCGAACGCCAGCGGGCGTGGATCGCCATGACGCTGGCGCAGGAGCCGAAGCTGCTGCTGTTGGACGAGCCGACCACCTTCCTCGACATCCGCTGCCAGTTCGACGTGATCGAGCTGATCGGCGACCTCAACCGCCGTCTCGGCATCACCGTGCTCATGGTGCTGCACGACCTCAATCTCGCGGCGCGCTGTTCGGATCTGCTGGTGACGCTCAAGGAGCGCCGCATCCGCAACGTGGGGACGCCGCTTGAGATCATGACCCCGGAAGTCCTGCGGGATATCTTTGAAATCGAAAGTTCCATCCTGACCGGAGCGGACGGCATTCCCTGCTGCATCCCCACCGGGAGCGTAAAGGAGAGCGCCCGATGAAATGCCTTGTCGTCTATTCGAGCCGGAGCGGGAACACCGAACAGGTCGCCCGCGCCATTCATGCCGCGCTGGGTCCGGAGTGCGTGCTGGCCGAAGCCGCCGCCGCGCCGCCGCCGGAGAAATTCGATTTTATCGCCCTCGGCTTCGGTGCTTACAACGGCTGGCCGGACGGCGACATGCGGGCCTACATGAAACGTTGCCGGAACAAGAGTGTCGGGATCTTTCTGACGCTCGGGGCCTATCCCGATTCCGAGGCGGCGTACCAGTACCTCGGCCGCGCCGAAGGACTGCTCGAAAACTGCACGCTCCGGGCGAAATTCATCTGTCAGGGCCGCTACACCGAAGAGCATCTCGCCCGGATGAAGAGCCGCCCGGCAAGCTCTCCGCACGCCTGGAACGAGGAACGCGCCGCCCGGGTGGCGGAGGCGATGAAACACCCCGATGAGACCGATCTTGCGACCGCCGCCGAACGCTTCCGCGCTGCCGTGGAGAAGTTGCAAAACGCCGCGCCGCGCCAGCCGAAACCGGAGAAGCGGGCGAAGGTGCTCGCCGTGTTCGGCAGTACCGTGCCGGGGGCGGAAGCCGCCTATCGGGCGCTGGAAAGCGCGTTGCGGGAACGACATCCGGAACTCCCGCTCTTTGTCGCCTGGACTTCGCAGTTCGTCCGTTCGCGCCGTCCCGGTTCCCCGCCCTCACTCTCGGGTGTACTGAAAAAACTGGTGCTCGACGGGTTCACCGCGGCGGACATCACGGTGGGCTACCTCTCCAGCGGCGAGGAGTACGAGAAGCTGAAACGCGAGGCGTCGGCCTTCGAGTCCCAGCTTGAGCTGCGCGTCACCGTTCCGCCGCTGTCGAACCGGGCGGCGCTGTTGCCCTTCCTCGCGGCGGTGAAGTCGGGCCTCGCTCCGCTCGCCGAAGACGAGAGTGTGCTCTTCATGGGGCATGGCAACGCCGACGGCCGCGCCGACTTCGCCTACCTGGCGGTGGACGCCGAGTTGAGGAAACTCGACCCGGCGCTCCGCCTCGCCTGCGTCGAAAGCGAGCCGCAGCTCGACGCGGTGCTCCCGGAGCTGAAACACCGTGTCCGGCTGGTCCCCTTCATGATCGTGGCGGGCGACCACGCGTTGAACGACATGTCGGTCGATTGGAAATCCCGCTTAGAAGCGGCGGGCCGCGTTTGCAGTTGTGTGCTCCACGGTCTCGGGGAAGTCCCCGCCGTGGCCGATTATTTCGCCGAACTCTGAGGTGCCGAGTGCCGGATTCCCGCAAAAAAAAGAAGCTGTTTCGGGTGATCCTTTCGATTGCCGCAACGGCTGCGGCGGTCTGGCTGACGCCTTGGGCGGCGCTGCCCCGGACGCTGTTTTCGTTGACCGGAATCATCGCCGGGGTCTGCGCCATCTGCGTGGTGGCGGGGGTGCTGGAATACCGCTGCTGGCTGCACCGGATTGCGAAACTGGCGCGTCCTCTCATGCGGTTTTCGCGGCTGCCGGGGGAGTGCGCGCTGGCGTTCGTCGCCTCGTTCGCCTCGGGGAACGTGGCGGCGCTGATGCTGGCCGAGAAGCGGAGCGAGGGGAAGATTTCCCGCCGTGAAATGATTTTAGGCGCGCTGTGCAACTCGATCCCGCCGCTCTTCATGTTCACCGGTTATTTGTCGCTGCCGGTGGTGGGGATTCTCGGCTGGGCGGGGGTGCTCTATTTCGCCGTGACCTTCACGGTGATGGCGGCGGCGCTGCTGATTTTTCTGGTCGCGGCGCGATTGCTGGCTGCGGGCGGCGCGGCGGAGTGGGTGGAGGAGGCCGCCTCTCCGCTGCCGTGGCGCGAGGTCCGCAAGAAGGTGCTGACCCGGACGCTGGGGTTCCTGCGCCGCCTGCTGCTTTTAACCGTGCCCTTCTATCTCTGGACCTCGTGCGCGATCCGGCTCGGCTGGTTCGACTTCACGCCGCCGGAGAGCTGGAGCGCGTTCCTGTCGCCGGGGGCGCTGGCCGTGCTGGGCTCCCGCGTGGGCGGCCTCCTCGCCGCCTCGGGCGCGGCGGCGGAGCTCTTGAATCAGGGCGGAATCACCCTCGGCCAACTGCTGATCGCGCTTCTCGTCGGCAATATTCTGAATGGATTCACCCGGCTGCTCCGCAGGGGGCTGCCGGTTTCGATGGGGATTTATCCGCGCTGTGACGGCGCACTGATTGCGACAGTGTCGGTGGGGACGCGGCTTGCGCTCACCGCCGTCGCGGTGGTACTCGTATGGAGGCTTCAGGCATGATCGAACACGGCGGAAATTTGGCGAAACTGGCGGCGGAGGCGAAGTGCGCTCCCGCCGACCTTCTCGACTTCAGCACCAATTTAAATCCGCTCGGGCCGCCGCCCGGCGTGTTCCCGGAGTTCTTCGCGAGTTTCGACCGGGTCGGTGAATACCCGGAACCCTATGCGGAGTCGCTGGTTGCGGCGCTCTCTGCGCGCTGGGGAGTCCCCGCCGTGCGGATCGTCGCCGGGAACGGCTCGAACCTGCTCTTGAACCTGTTCCCGGCGGTCTGTGGCGCGAAACGGGCGCTCGTGGTGACTCCGGGCTACCTCGAATACGCCGAGGCGTGCCGCCACTGCGGCGTTGAGGTAACCGAATTTATTTTACGCGAAGAAGATGCGTTTCTTCCGGACCTCGACCGGTTGTCGGCGGCGATTCGCCCCGGCGAACTGGTCATCCTCGGCAACCCGAACAATCCGGCGGGTTACGCCCTCCGCCGCGAAGCGCTGGAGCCGCTGATTGCGGCGCATCCGGAGGCGTTCTTTCTGGTGGACGAGGCATTCATCGAGTTCTTCGGCGAGGCGGAATCGCTGGTCAACTTGGCACTTCCGAATCTCGCCGTGGCGCGTTCGTTCACCAAGGCCTACGCCTTGCCGGGCCTCCGCATGGGGGCGATGACCGGGCCGGAACCGGTGATGGCGAAACTGCGCGCAATGCAGGGGGAGTGGGCGCTCTCGGTGATGGCGGTCGAAACGGCGAAATTTCTTCTCGCGCAGCCGGAAAGCTATTTAGCGGAAATGCGGCGGGAGACGGCGCGGCTGCGGGTGCGACTGGCGTCGGCGCTCGATGCTCTGCCCGGTTTCCGCACCTATCCCTCCGAGGCGAATTATCTCTTGTGCCGCACTCCGTTTGCCGACCTGCCGCACCGGATGCTTGTGGAGCACAAAATCGCCCTGCGGAGCTGTGCCGACTATCCCGGCCTCGGGCCGGAGTTCTGCCGCATCGCGGTGCGAAGCGAGTCCGACCAGGACCGGCTGCTCGATGCGTTGAAGGGAAAACAGGGGCCGTATCTGCCGAAAAAGCGCAAAACTCCGGCGCTGATGTTGCAGGGAACCTGCTCGAACGCCGGGAAAAGCGTTCTTGCGGCGGCGTTCTGCCGGATCATGCTCGAAGACGGCCTCTCCGTCGCCCCGTTCAAGGCGCAGAACATGGCGCTCAACTCCTGCGTCACGCCGGACGGCGGCGAGATCGGCCGCGCCCAGGCGGTGCAGGCCGAGGCGTGCCGCCTCGATCCTGATGTGCGGATGAATCCGATTCTGCTCAAGCCGAACAGCGACCTCGGCAGCCAGGTGATCCTGAACGGCCGGGCGATCGGCAACTATCGCGTCCGCGACTACTTCCGCAAAAAGCCGGAGCTGTGGAGCGAAGTGTGCAGGGCCTATGATTCGCTCGCCGCCGGGCGCGATGCGATGGTGCTCGAAGGTGCGGGGAGCCCCGGCGAAATCAACCTCAAAAGCTCCGACATCGTGAATATGCGGATGGCGCGGTATGCCGAAGCGCGGGTGCTGCTGACCGGAGATATCGACCGCGGCGGCGTTTACGCTTCATTCATCGGGACTTACGCCACCTTCGAACCGTGGGAACGACTGCTGCTTTCCGGCTTTCTGGTCAACAAGTTCCGGGGCGACCCGACGCTGCTGGCCGACGCCCACGCCTATGTGGAGAAGATGACCGGCCGCCCGGTATTGGGCGTGATCGATTTTCAGCGCGACCTCGGGTTGCCGGAGGAGGATTCGGTCGGTTTCGCCTTCACCCGCCCGGTGGAAAAGGAGGCGCAGACGCTCGACGTGGCGATCATCCACCTCGGCCACATCGCCAACTTTACCGACTACTCTCCGCTTGAGGCGGAGCCGGATGTGACCATCCGCAAAGTGGCGACGGCGGCGGAGTTCGGCACTCCCGACATCGTCATCCTTCCCGGCAGTAAAAGTGTTGCCGCCGACCTCGCGCGCTTGCGCGAAAGCGGTTTGGCGGATCGCGTATATGAGGCGGCGCGACGCGGCGCGACCGTCGCCGGAATCTGCGGCGGGCTCCAGCTTCTCGGCGAGCGGCTGCTCGACCCCGACCATGTGGAATCGGACGTTCCCGAGGTCCGCTGCCTCGGCCTTTTGCCGCTCGAAACCGTGATGCGCAAAACGAAAACCCTGCGCCGTACGCAAGGCTTCCGGGCGGACGGCACGCCGCTTTCCGGCTACGAAATCCATCATGGCGAGACGGTTGCGCTGACCGACAATCTGGCTTTGATGCGCGACGGCGAAGGGCGTCATCTCGGGTATGAGTACGACAATCTGTTCGCCACTTACCTGCACGGGGTGTTCGACGACGACCGCTTCCGGCGGCTCTGGCTCGACGAAGCGCGGCGGCGCAAGGGGTGGGCCGCGAAAGGCGGCGTCACCGCCGTCTACGGCATCGAGGAAGCGCTGAACCGGCTGGCCGCACACGTGCGGAGCCGCGTTGACATGAAACGACTTTACAAAGAGATGGGGGTGCGGTAAATGCTGCAACAGGAAGACCGTTCCAGAGGGCTGCTTCTCAACCTGACCGGAGACGGCAAGGGCAAGAGCTCCAGCGCCTTCGGTATCGCGCTCCGGGCGCTGGGCTGGGAGTGGCGCGTGGCGATTCTGCAATTTATCAAAAGCGAGCGCCCGACCGGGGAGCGCAACTTCTTTCTCCATCATTTTCCCGACGTGCTCTTTGAGAGCCGGGGATTGGGCCTGACCAAACTCCCCGGCGACCACGCCACCGCCGCTCGCACTGCATGGGTGCGGGCGAAGGAGCTGTTGACCGGGTTCGACGGCGAACTCCTGATTCTCGACGAGTTGAATGTGGCGGTCCACCTCGGCTTCATCGACGCCGCAGAGGCGGCCGCCGCCTTGGCCGGACGCCGCGCCGGGCTCAACGTGATCGTCACCGGGCGGGACGCCTCGCCCGAAGTCGTCGCAGTCTCCGACCTCGTTTCGGAGGTGCGGGTGGTCAAACACCCGTTTCAGCACGGCGACCCGGCGCGAAAGGGGCTGGATTTCTGATGGACGCTCTGTTTGACGCGATCACCTGGGACCGCGACGGCGGCGGCATCGAGGCCGAGAGTTTCCGCCGCATCGAGGCGGAGGTCGACCCCGCCCTGCGCGCCCGGTTTTCCGACGCCGAGTGGCGGGTTGCCCGGCGATTGGTCCACACCACCGCCGACTTTTCGATCCTGCCCGAGCTGGAATTCTCCGGGAATCCGAACGCGGCGGGGCTGGCGGCGCTGCGGCGCGGGGCCCTGATTTACACCGATTCCAACATGATTCGCGCCGGGCTTTCGGTGCCGAAGCTGAAGAAATTTTATTCCGGCTATGAACGCGAATCGATCCTCTGCCCGGTGGCCGAGCCCGAAGTGGCGGCGTATGCCAAAGAACGCGGCATCACCCGGGCGCTGGCGGCGGTGGAGCTGTACGCCGACCGGCTGGAGGGTTGCATCTTCCTCTGCGGCAACGCGCCGCTGGCGCTGGCCGGAGTCATTCGGCTCGCCGTCGAGCGCGGCGTCGCCCCGGCGCTGATCGCCGGGATGCCGGTGGGGTTCGTCAATGTGGTCGAGTCGAAGAAACTGCTTGATCTCGTTGAGGTTCCGTTCGTCCGCATCAACGGGCGGCGTGGCGGGAGTCCGCTTGCCGTCGCCACCCTTCACGCCATTATGGAGGAGGGCCTTTGATGAAGGAGTTGAGAAACGGCTACACCACCGGGAGCGCGATGACCGCCGCGGCGATCGCCGCCTACCGCGACGTTTCCGGCGAGGTGACCATCCGGCTGCCGGACGGCGGGAATCTCACCGTGCCGGTGGCGCGGCGCTGGCCGGGCGGGGCGGCGGTTTGCAAGGACGGCGGCGACGACCCCGACGTGACCCACGGCTGTGAAATCGTGGCGGAGCTGGCCAATTCCGGAGGGTGCGAGGCCGATTTCGTCGAATCCTGCGGCGCGGGCGTGCTGCTGGTTCGCGGCGGCGCAGGCGTGGGTCGTGTGACTCGGCCCGGCCTCGCGGTTCCGGTCGGCTGCCCGGCGATCAACCCCGGCCCGCGCCGGATGCTGGCGGAAAATCTGAAACTGGCCGGATTCGGCGCGAAACCGGAACGGCTGACCGTCACCGTCTCTGTCCCCGGCGGCGAAGAGCTGGCGAAGCAGACGCTCAACCCGGCGCTCGGGGTGGTGGGCGGCATCTCGATTCTCGGCCATTCCGGGATTGTCCACCCGTACTCCAACGCGGCTTACGCCGAGACCATCCGGCTTCAGCTCGGCAGCCTTGCCGTCTGCGGCGGGCGCGCCGCCGCGCTGGTCACCGGCAACCGGACGACGGAGGCGGTTAGCCGCGATTACCCGGAACTCCCTGCCGACGCGGTGATTCCGATTGCCGACTTCATTCATGTCGCCATTCGTGCCGCCGCCGGGGCGAAGCTGGAGCGTTTGATTGTCGGCTGCATGCCGGGCAAGCTCTTCAAATACGCCTGCGGGCTCGAAAATACCCACGCGCACCGTAACAGGCAGGAGCTTTCGCGCCTCGCCGAATTCGGGGTGGAGCTCTCCGACGTTTCCACGATGGGCGAAGTCGCCGCGCGGATGGAGCCGGGGGAATACCGGGCGCTGCTCGCCCGGTTGTACGACAAGGCTTTGGAGACCTTGCAGCAATGGGCCGGAGCCGATTTGCGGATTGAGCTGGCTTTATACGATAACGAGGGAGGGCGCATCCGGTGAAATCTCATCCGGTGGAAGTGATCGGTTGTTCCGGAGAGGCGCAGGCCGCTCTGGATGGAATCGAATTGCTGTTCGGAAGCAAGCGGCTTCTCGCTGCCGTCGGTCCGGCGTTGCCGCCGGGCTGCGAATGCGTCGAACTCGGCGCGGATTTGGCCGAAACCTTGAGAATCCGCCTCGCCCAACGCGGCGAACGGCGGACGGCGGTGCTCGCCTCCGGTGACCCGCTCTACTGCGGGATCGGCGGAACACTGCGCCGTCTTGCGCCGGAGGTGGAATTCCGTTTTCTCCCCGCGCCGACCGCGTTTCAGGAGCTGTTCGCCCGCCTCGGTGAGCCGTGGGAACGGGTGCGGCTTTTTTCGCTGCACGGCGATTCCGCCTCGTTCCCGTGGCGGGACATGTTGCGTTCGCCGCTCGCCGCGATCTACGGCGACGCGAAGCGGAGCGCGAGAATTATTGCCGAAGAACTGGTTGCGCGTTTCCCGGATGCGGTGCATCGAACCGCCGCCGCCGGGTCCGATCTCGGTTTGCCGGATGAGTCCGTCGTCCGGGGTACGCTCGGCGAGTTGGCGAAGAACTCCGCCGCCGATCGTTCGCTCTCGGTCCTCGCGCTGCTCCCCGGCGGCATGGATGCCGTCCCCGAACTTCCGCTCGGGTTGAGCGATGACAACTATCTGCACGGCAAGAATATGATCACCCACCCGGAGGTCCGCGCCATCGCCGTCTCCAAACTCCGTCCCGCGCCCGGCGTGCTCTGGGATCTCGGGGCCGGGAGCGGTTCGGTGGGGCTCGAAGCGGCGGGGCTCTGCCCGGAGCTGGAATTGTTTGCCGTCGAGCGCAACCCGGAGCGGTTCGCCGAACTCGAAGCGAATTTCAGGCGCGAGGGGTTGAAGCGTGTACACGCCGTCTGCGGCGAAATCCTCGACCGGGTGGACGAACTGCCCGACCCCGACCGCGTCTTCGTCGGCGGCGGCGGGAGAGAATTGGAACCCATTATCACGAAAGCGTTGGAGCGAATGAAGCCGAACGGAATCCTCGTCGCTTCGGCGGTGCTGGCCGAGAGCGTCGGCACCCTGTGCCGGATTTTTCCGGAATTCCGGAGCGAACTCTTGACCGTCAACCTCAGCCGGGGCGTTCCCTTATGCGGCCAGACGCTGTTCAGGGCGGAGAACCCGATCACCATCGCGGTGTTCCGCAAGGAGGCTGTGTTATGAACGGCAGCGTCATTTTCGTCGGAGCCGGGCCGGGCGCGCCGGACCTCATCACCCTTCGCGGCGCGGCGGCGCTCGACGCGGCGGAGCTGGTCATTTACGCCGGTTCGCTGGTCAACGAGAAACTTCTCGAACGCGCCGCGATGGCCGAATTGGTCAACAGCGCGAAACTCTCGTTGCCGGAAGTGATTGCAAAAATCGAGGCGGGCTATCGCGCCGGGAAGCGCGTGGTGCGGCTGCACACCGGAGACCCCTCCATTTACGGCGCAGTTTCCGAGCAGTTTCGCGAGCTTGACCGGCTCGGTATTCCCTATGAGGTGGTTCCCGGCGTCACCAGCGCTTTTGCCGCCGCCGCCGGGCTCAAGGTCGAACTGACCATGCCGGAGTTGTCGCAGAGCGTGATCTTCACCCGCATGGCCGGGCGCACTCCTGTTCCCGAGAAGGAGGCGATCGAGGCGCTCGCCTCGCACGGCTCAACCATGTGTATCTATCTGAGCGCCGGGGAGATCGACCGCCTGATCGGGCAACTCCGCCTGGCCGGGCTCCCGCCGGAGACTCCCGCCGCCGTCGTTTACCGGGCGAGCTGGCCCAATGAGAAGATCGTGCGCGGCACGCTGGATGATATCGCCGGAAAAGTTTCTGAGGCCGGAATCAAGCGGCAGTCGATCATCGTGGTGGGCAAGGTGTTGGAGCGCGACGGCGCGCTGTCGAAACTCTACGACGAAACCTTCGCCACCGGTTATCGCGCCTCCTCCGGGGACGATGCGGCGTTTCACGGCCGGGTGGCGCTCTTTGCCCTGACCCGCGAGAGCGTCCACAAGGCGGCGGAGATCGCCGCCGGGCTGGATGGAGGGGCGGAACTGTTTTCCCCGGAACGATATATCGATGAAGTGTTCTCCGGGCGAACGCGCACTCTCGCTCCCGGCGGACTTGCCGACGCCGTCGTCTCGGCGTGGAAGGAATTCGACGGTCTCGTTATGGTCATGGCCGCCGGGGTGGTGGTGCGCCACATCGCGCCTCTCTGCCGGAACAAGGCGAGCGACCCGGCGGTGGTGGTCTGCGACGAGGCGGGCAATTATGCGGTGAGCCTGCTCTCCGGCCACCTCGGCGGGGCGAACCGCCTTGCCGCGGCGGTGGCGCGCATCACTGGCGGCGTTCCGGTCATCACCACCGCCACTGATTCGCGGAAATTGATGGCGTTCGACGAACTCGCCGCGCGCCACGGATACCGGATCGTCACGCCGGGGCAGCTGATCCGCCTCGCCGCCGCCATGCTCGACGGGGAGGTGCTGGAGCTCGCCATGCCGAAACCCTTGTTCGAGCGCTATTATGCGGGGAATCCGCAGTTTGTTTTCTCCGGGGATACGCCGGAAATCACCGTCCGTTTTTCCGGCGGCGAATTCCGGCTGGAACCCCGGCGCTATGCGCTCGGGATCGGCTGCCGCCGCGACGTTTCGACGGAGCGGATCGAATCCACCGTTTCCGCCGTGCTCGAATCGCACGGAATCGATTGGAGCCGAATTGCGTCGGCGGCCTCGGCGGAGCTCAAGCGCGACGAGGCGGGGCTGCTCGCCTTCGCCGCGAAGCACGGTCTTTCCCTTCGCTTCTTTTCGGCGGAGGAGTTGAATCGAGTGGAGACGCCGAATCCGTCGCGGGCGGCGGAGGAGCATGTCGGCATCCGCTCCGTTTCCGAGGCGGCGGCGCTGCTGGCCGCCGGGCCAGGGGCGAAATTGACGGTGGAAAAGGTTGCGGACGGCGCCGTCACCGTCGCGGTTGCGGAGGTGGCAAGCCATGAAGCATAAAGTATTTGCGGTCGGCATCGGACCGGGCGAGCCGGAACTCCTCACCGGTCAGGCCCGCCGGGTGTTGGAACTATGCACCACCGTGGTCGGCTATCAGCTCTATCTTGACCAGATCCGCAACCTGCTCGACGGCAAGCGGCTGGTGCCGGGGGCGATGCGCCGCGAAATCGAACGCTGCCGCGAGGCGCTCGATGCCGCGCTGGCGGGCGAAACCGTCGCGGTGGTCTCCTCCGGCGATGCCGGGATCTACGGCATGGCCGGGCTGTTGCTGGAACTCACCGAGCTGGACCCGTACCGCGAGATAGAAATCGAAGTGATTCCCGGCGTGACGGCGGCGCTGGGCGCGGCGGCGCTGATCGGCGCGCCTTTTATGAACGACTTCGCGGTGTTGAGCCTGTCGGACCTGATGACCGGGCGGGACACCATCTTAAAGCGCCTCCGTGCGGTGGCCTCTTGCGATCTCCCGGCGGCGCTTTACAATCCGCGCAGCCGCAAGCGTCATGCGCTTCTCGAAGAAGCGGTTGCGATCTTCCGCGAAGCTGGCGGGGCGCTGCCCTGCGCCCTGGTGCACGACGCTTACCGCGACAATCAGCGGATTTCGTTTGCGACGCTGGAAGCGTTTCCGTTTGAAGAGGTTCAGATGACAACCATCGTCATTGTCGGCAATTCCGAAACCGTTGTTCGCGACGGCCGTTTCTATTGCCGCCGGGGCTACCGGGAGAAAGAGGAATTCCATGTCTGACACGGGTTCACGGTTTCTGGTCGCCGGGACCAACTCCGGGTGCGGCAAGACCACGCTGACGCTCGGGTTGCTGCGTGCTTTCGCCCGGCGGGGGCTGGCCGTCGCGCCGTTCAAATGCGGGCCGGACTACATCGACCCCCTGTTCCACCGTCAGGCGGCGAAGCGCGATTCGCTCAATCTCGACGCTTTCCTCTCCGGCTCCGTTGGCGTCCGGCGCGGCTTCACCCGGCATTCCGCCGGAGCCGATGTCGCCGTGGTCGAGGGCGTGATGGGGCTCTTCGACGGGAACTCCCCCGGCTCCGACGCCGGGAGCAGCGCCGAAATCGCCGCACTCCTCGACCTCCCGGTGATCCTCGCCGTGAATGCGCGCGGCATGTCCGGCTCCATTGCGCCCCTGGTGCGTGGTTTCGCCGAATGGCGGCCCGGTGTGCGGATTGTCGGGGTGATTGCGAACAACGTCGGCTCGCCCCGGCACACCGAACTCTTGCGCGCTTCGCTCGAAGCTGCCGGGCTCCCGCCGCTGTTCGGCGGGGTCGAGCGCGACGAGCGCTGGATTCTCCCCGAACGTCACCTCGGGCTCGCCGTCGGAACCCTCGACGACACCTGGCTCGACGCTCTCGCCGATACGCTGGAGCGTTCGCTTGACCTTGATCGTCTGCTTGCTTCCACTAGTTCAGAAACGACAAATGTACTTGAAAACGAAGAGCTTCCGATCGTTCTGTCCCGTCTTGGTGTGGCGCGGGACGAGGCGTTTCTGTTCTACTATCGGGAGAATTTCGAATGGCTTCGGCGGTTTGGGGTGGAGACGGTTCCGTTTTCTCCGCTGCACGACCGGGGATTGCCGGAGGGGCTTGACGGGCTTTCTTTCGGCGGCGGCTTCCCCGAACTTTACGCCGAGACACTGGCGGCGAATGCGCCGATGCTGGCGGCGATCCGCGCCTTTGCCGCGTCCGGCCGCCCGGTTTACGGCGAGTGCGGCGGTTACCTCTATTTGCTCGAATCGCTGACCGATTTCGAGGGGCGCGCCTTTCCGATGCTCGGGCTGTTGCCGGGCCGGGCGGCGATGGGCAAAAAGCTCGCCTCGCTCGGGTACCGGGAGCTTGAAAGCGCCTCCGAGTCGCTGTTCGGCCCCGCCGGAACCCGCTTGCGCGGACACGAATTCCACTACTCCGCGTTGAACGAGGAGCCGTCCGGGGACAGCTTGTTTTCGGCGAAGGACCTGCGCGGCTGCGTTCGGCCCGCCGGGTCGGTTCGCGGGAACGTCGCCGGGAGTTATATCCATCTGCACTTCAACTCGAATCCGGCGGCGGCGCAGGCCTTTGCGGAAAGGATGGCGAGATGATGCAACTGTGTGCCATGATCGCGCTGGCGCTTGTTCTGGACGCGGTGTTCGGCGATCCGCACGGGCGCTTTCACCCCGTCGCGCTGTTCGGCCGCGCCGCCGGGCGGGTGGAACGGTTCTGCCGCTCTG
Organism: uncultured Victivallis sp.; assembly: GCA_964435365.1. Lineage (GTDB taxonomy): Bacteria > Verrucomicrobiota > Lentisphaeria > Victivallales > Victivallaceae > Victivallis. Next base: position 17,636 of record CAYSZM010000041.1, read on the forward strand.
CGTTCGGCGGCGGAATCGCCTCCGGGTTCATCGGCTGGTTCCTGCTCGTCTTCGGCTCTGCCGCAGCCGCATGGGGGCTGGTCCGGATTCTCGACGCGGTACATCCGGCGCTCGGGTTGCTGGCCGCTTCCGGGTGCGTCTATTTCACTATCGCGCTGCGCAGTCTTCTGGAGCATGGCGAGGCGATCCGCCGTCCGCTCAAGAATGGCGATCTAGCTGCGGCGCGGCGCGCCCTCTCCATGATCGTCAGCCGCGACACCGCGACGCTCGGCGAATCTGAAATCGTCCGCGGCGGCATCGAGAGTCTCGGCGAAAATCTCACCGACGCGGTGGCGAGCGCGCTCTTCTTTGCCGTGCTCGGCTATGTCCTCGGCGGACTTCCCGGCGCGGCCGCCGGAGCCGTCTTCCTGCGCGCGGTCAATACGCTCGACGCCTGCTGGGGGTACCGCGACGACCGCTATCTTTATTTCGGCCGGGTCGCGGCGCGGACCGACGACGTCGCCCACTTTCTCCCCGCCCGGCTGACGCTGGTGGCGGTCGCGGTTGCCGCGGCACTGTGCGGGATGCGCCCCGCCGCCGCGCTGAAAGCCGGCATCCGCCACCGTCACGACCACCCCAGCCCGAACTCCTGCTGGGGGATGGCCGGGTTTGCCGGAGCCCTCGGCATCCGCCTCGGCGGGCCGACCGTCTACGGCGGCGTCGCCGAACCGTATCCGTATTGGGGGAACGGCCGCGCCGAACTGAATGGAAACGACTTGCTCCGGGCGGAGCGGCTGACCGCGGTCTCCGCCCTGGTTTTTGCCGCGCTGGTCGCGGGGATCGGAGGGTTATGTCTGTAACGAAACGAATTCTGCTCATCCGGCACGGCGAAGTCGCCGACGCCTATCGGGGACGGTTTATCGGCAGAACCGACCCGCCGCTTTCCGGAGAGGGGCGCGCCGCCTGCCGAAACTTGCGCGAACGGGTCGCCGCGCTGGCTCCCGCAAAGTTCTATTGCAGCCCGCTGCTCCGCGCGGTCGAGACGCTTGAGGCCGTCGGCGGTGTGTATTCCGAAACCGTGTTCGACCCGCGTCTCTGCGAAATCAACTTCGGAAAGTGGGAGAATCTCCTTTTTGACGAGATCATCCACCATGCCGACGCTTCGCCCGAACAGATGCGGATTTGGTCGGAGGAGCCGGAGCGCTTCCAGTTTCCCGGCGGGGAGTCGTATGGTGTTTTCGCCCAGCGCATCGACTCGTTTATGCGCGATCTGTACAAAACCCCGTACTCCACCGTCGCGGTGGTGACGCATGGCGGTATCCTGATGCGGGTGATTTCGGTCTGGAAAGGCGTTCCGCCCAGCCGCCAATGCGAGAATCTCCCGCCGCGCGGTTCGCTTGTCGTTTACGATTGGCAAGATGGAGAGGCTGCTTATGTCGAATAAACTTGTCCTGATCACCGGCGGCGCCCGCAGCGGGAAAAGCCGCCTCGCCGAAGAGTTGGTCCTTCAGGCGGAGGGTACGCATTTCTACCTCGCCACCGCTCCCGTCCTCGACGCCGAAATGGCCGACCGGGTGCGCCGTCACCGCGAACGCCGCGAGGCGCAGAATTGGGTCACCATCGAGGAGGAACGCGACCTCGCCGGGGCCGTCCGCCTCGCCGCCGGCGAAGGCGCCGGAGCCGTCCTCATCGATTGCCTGACGCTCTGGATCAACAACCTGCTCTACGAAACCCCCGAATTGACCGAAGACGCGATCGCCGAACGGACCGCGGAACTGGAGGACGCCCTGCGCGCCGGTCCGCCGCTCTGCGTTCTGGTGATCAACGAAGTCGGCCTCGGGCTGGTGCCGGAGTCGCCTCTGGCGCGCCGGTTTCGCGACCTCTCGGGCCGCTGCGCCCAGATCGTCGCCGCCGCCGCCGATGAAGTCTATTTTACCGTGGCCGGAATCGCCCAAAGGATCAAATCATCATGAAATTGCTCGCTGAAACGTTGAACCGCATCGAGCCGGCGGACGCCGCCGTCCGCGAAGCCGCGCACCGTCACATCGACCGGCTGACCATGCCGCGCCGCGCCCTCGGGCGGCTGCTCGATCTCGCCGAAGACCTCGCCGCCATGACCCGTGATCTCAAATTCCGCACCGACCGCAAAGAGGTGGTGCTGATGGCCGGCGACCACGGTATCGTCGCCCAGGGCGTCTGCCCGCAGCCCTCCTCGGTCACCACCCAGATGGTCCGCTGCTTCACGCAGGGCGGAGCCGGAATCAACGTGCTGGCCGGCGTCGCCCGCGCCCGTGTCTCGGTGGTCGACCTGGGCGTCGCTTCGGACCTCTCGGATTTGGTCGCTTCCGGCGCGGTCCGCGACTGCAAAATCGCCCCCGGAACCGCCGACTTTTCAGTCGGCCCCGCCATGAGCCGCGAACAGGCCGTCGCCGCACTTGAAGCGGGAATCCGCGTCGCCGAAGCGCTCGCCCCGAATACCGACGTCTTCGCCACCGGCGAGATGGGGATCGGCAACACGTCGCCCTCGTCGGCGATTGTCACCGTGCTCTCCGGCTCCACCGACCCGGCTCCGTTCGTCGGGCGCGGCGCCGGGCTCGACCCGGAAAAGCTCGCCCACAAGGCGGCGGTGATCCGGCGCGGAATCGAACTCAACCGCCCCGACCCCGCCGACGGCGTCGACCTGCTCGCCAAAGTCGGCGGCTTCGAGATCGGCGGCATCGCCGGGCTGGTGCTCGGCTGTGCGAAACTGCGGAAACCGGTGGTGATCGACGGCTTCATCTCCAGCGCCGGAGCCCTCGTCGCCGCCGTGCTTTCGCCCGCTTCGCGCGACTACATGATCCTCGGCCACGGCAGCGCCGAACCCGGACACGTCGCCATGGCGAAACTGCTCGGCAAGCGCCCGCTGCTCGATCTTGAAATGCGGCTGGGGGAGGGGACCGGCGCGGTCCTCGCCTTCCAGCTGCTCGACGCCGCTTCCGCCATTATGAATGAAATGGCCACCTTCGACTCCGGCCGGGTGACCGAGGAGGGGCTCAAGTGAGGACGCTGCTGGCCGCCGTCGCCATGCTGAGCGCGCTCCCGCTCGGGCGGTTCTGCCCGACCGAGGCGGAACTGCGGCGGTCGCAGAATCTCTTTCCGGTCGTCGGTGCGCTCTTCGGCGCGCTCTTCTACGGTATCGCCTGGTTGCTCGCCGCGTATCTTCCGCCGCTTCCAGCCGCTATGCTGCTGACGCTGCTGCCCGAGGCGCTGACCAAGGGGCTGCATCTCGACGGACTCGCCGACACCGCCGACGGTTTTCTCTCCGGCCGCCCCCGCGAGCGCAAGCTCGAAATCATGCGCGACAGCCGGATCGGCACCATGGGCGTCGCCGCGATCTTCGCGCTGCTCGGGATGAAGTTCGCCCTGTTCGCTTCGCTGCTGTCGGGACTCCTCCCCGCCGCGGCCGGGGTGATGATGCTCGGCGGCCGTTCCGGGGTCGTCCTCTACATCGCGATGAGTCGCTACGCCCGGCCGGACGGGATGGGTGCGATCTGGTTCCGCAGCAAACCGGTGGTCGGAATCCTCCTCGCACTGCTGCTGCCCGCCGCCGCCGGGTGGTGGTTCTTCGGCATTCCGGGCGCGTTGCTCGGTCTTCTTCTCCCCGCATTCGCCTTTTTCTGGAGCCGGATCACCGCCAAGGTGATCGGCGGCGCCACCGGGGACACCATCGGCTGTTGCGAGGAACTCTGCGAACTTCTCGTGCTTTTTCTTGCGGTGATGCTATGACGAAGCCGCGTGTCGGAATCAGCCGCTGTCTGCTCGGGTTCCCGGTCCGCTACGACGGGCGGGACAAGTTCGATCCGCTGCTGGCGGAGACGCTGGCGGAGCGTATCGAGTGGGTTCCGGTCTGCCCGGAAACGGAATTCGGCCTGCCGGTTCCGCGCGAACCGATCCAGCTTGAGGGAAATCCGACCTCTCCGGAATTGCGGGGCGTTGACTCCCGCTGCGATCACACCGCCGCGATGCTGGCGTTTTGTGCGCGTCGTGCGGCGGAATTGGGGGAATTGGAAGGATTCGTGTTCAAACGCAAATCGCCCTCCTGCGGGCTTTGCGTTCCGGTCCATGCGGCGGACGGTTCGGTATGCGGGACTGCTCCCGGTTTTTTTGCCTCGAAATGGTTGCTCCTCCACCCCGGACTTCCAGTCGCTGAGGAGGAGGAGCTGCATGACGAAACGCGTCTGCGCGCGTTTCTCGACCGGCTCGGGTTACTTTAGAAGAAGTAACGCTGACCGGCGGCGATGAACCGGCGCGCAATCGAAACGGTCTGCTTGGCGTGAACCGGCCGCTGCTGCGGGAGGTCGCGGGTCAGCCATTTGCTGTTGCGGACGGTGAGGAACGAGTAAAGGTAGATCCAGGAGATGGCGAAGACGCTGTAGACGGAGAAGGCCAGCGCCCAGACCGACTGCAGGAAGGAGACCCGCTTGGCGTAGATCATCGCCGGAATCAGCGCCCCCACCAGCCCGTAGATGATGCTGTAGCAGAGGCTCAGCGCCATGCTGTCCGGCCCGAGCAGGAAGAGCACCAGGAAAAGCAGCGGGAAAACGGCCGGCAGGATGGTGTTGACGATCTGGATCAAGAGGTGAATCTGTAGCCCGAGGTTCCGGTGGTCAAACGACTGCTTGTGCGTGTACACGTGCTTGAACATGATCCAGTTTTCGCGGATGTCGCTCCGGGTCCAGCGGATGAGCATCCGGCAGAATTTGGAGTAAGTGTAGGGGATGCAGGTCAGCGCGACGGCATTGTGTTGGAAGACCACTTTGTAGCCGTGTTGAAGAATCATCGTGGCGATGGCGCGGTCTTCGCCGATCTTGGCGGGAACGCCGAGGAAGGTCTGGTTGAGCCATTCGGTGAGGAAGGGCAGAATGGCGCTCTTCCGGTAGGCGCTGAGGGCGCCGGGGGTGCACATGACGAACCCGATCACGCTTTGGGCGGAACGGATGATTTCGAACCCGAACATAAACCCGACGTCCATCATCTTGGGCAGGATGCCGTCGGAGAGGTTCTTGATGCGGATGTTGCCGGCGGCTCCGGCGACCTGCGGGTCGGCGAAGGCGGAGACGATGTTGCGCAGTCCCTCGCGGTTGACGGTCGAATCGCTGTCCACCGTAACCACGACGTCGTGCTTCGCCATCAGCATTCCCTGATAGAGCGCGTGCTTCTTGCCCTGGTTGCGGGGGAGGTCGACGGCGATGATCCGGCCGGGATTCTCGGCGGCGGCGCGCTGAATCCACTGGAAGGTGTCATCCTGCGAACCGTCGTTGATGGCGATGATTTCGACCTTGCCCGCCGGATAGTCGGATTCAAGGAGGCTGTACAGGGTTTCGGCGACGTGCCTGCCCTCATTGTAGGCGGGCACGATCACCGTGCATCCGGGCAGTTCCTCGTCCGAGAGGGCGGGCGCGGCCTTGTAGCAGAACGCGTAGATCGCCACATAGAGCATGTAGAAGAAGGTCATCCCCGCAACGGCGAGAAACGTCCACCCCAATCCCGGCGCAACGGAATCGGCATAGAAGGCGTCGGCGTGGAACAGCGGTGCGGCAAGCATCAGTACGGTGAAGACAATCCACAGCGAAATCGCAATCAATGAGTCTCTGGTCATAAACTTTTTCATACCATTATATCCCCGACTTGAAATCTGAAATTTCATTGAGGGACATAATATAACTCGGCAAGATTACCGGAAGATAGTCAGCAAATACACTTTTTGGTTATCTTGGGTTTTTCGGGCAGATTTCCGGGTCAGGTGCAAAAAAAAGCACCGGTCATGATTCCGGCGCTCTGCTTGGTTCGTGGTCAGTTTGCCGCGGTCACCAGCCGGTACCGGCTGGTGAATGCCGCTTCGTACTCTCCCGGGATGGAGCGGTTGTCGAAGTCGGCCTTTTCGTTGAGGATGGTGTACCCGGCGATCAGCTTCCGCTTCAACGCCTCGTCGAGCGGAGTGACCGCGTTGAGTACGTAGGTCTGCGGCAGCTGGGAGCGTTTCCAGAAGCGCATCGCGCCGCTGTCGCGGGGCAGTTCCGCTGCGAAGACGACCGTTCCGGCGTCGCCGCAACCGGTCAGCGCCCGGTCGTAATCGGCGGCGCGGACGAGCACCGGAAACGGCGGCGCATCGTCGGCCGGGTGTTTCTGCGCGGCGGCCGGGGTGACCGGGATCGCGGAGACATCCGCATTCCCCCCGAGCGCTTCCCGGGCGGCCTGGAGCATTTCCTTCGTCCGCTCGCTGTCCATTTCCGTCTCGCGGACCAGGAAGACCACCTTCTTTTCGCGCAGGTCCGGCGGCAGCCCGCGCAGCACCATCCAGGCCTGCGCCGCCTGAAGCCGGTTGAGGTCGTTCGTTCCGAGCGAATCCGGCGCCGGAAACAGCGCCGGAGCCAGCAGCAGGCCGGTTCCGCCCAGAATCACCGCCAGGGAGAGGCCGGCCGTCACCATCGATCCGCCTTTCCATCCGTTGCTCCGGATCGACTGGGAAGTCTTCCAGAGCATTCCCAGCGCGGCGAACAGAAGAATCAGCAATAAAACCTGAAGCATGTGACGCGCTCCTTTCTCCGGATCGTTCCGTTATTCCACGATGTCCGGCTGGCCGTTCGAGCAGTAGACTTTCTTGCCCCAGAGGAAGTTCTTCGGGTCGAGGGTCTGCTCGATGGTCTTCGCTTCGGCATGGCCGTCGGCGAAGGCGTAATTGGCTTTGCCGTTGTGCCGGTTGTAGCCGACATAACCGATGTGGTGTCCGGCCGAGGTCCCCTGGAAGGTGGCTTTGGCTTCGGCGGCGGAGATCATCTTCGGGCTGCCGATCGGGCCGGCTTCGCCGCCGCCCCAGATGCTGCCGCCGTCGCTGATGCCGCTGGTCGGCCGGTGCGATTTGATCGCCTGGCCGCCCGAAGCCGAGGAGTCGTCGATCAGCGCGGCGTTGTTGGTGTACTCGGTAATCAGGATTTCACTCGAGGGAGAGACGGCCCGGCTGATCTTGACCAGCTGGATGTCGACCAGCGTCGGAATCTTCTTGCGCGGGATGAAGATCTCATTGGCGGTGTAACCCATGTATTTCGCCTGGGCGTCTTTGGTCGGCTTGCTCGGCAGCCAGCCGCCGTTGCTGCCCTGGGCCGGATCGGGAATCACCAGGCTGGGGCAGGAGAACGCCTTGTCTTCGAACGGTTCCGTCGCCGACTCGCGGCCGGTGATGATCGCGCTCCAGTGCACATAGCCGTCGCTGCTGGAGGAGCCGTTCTTGTAATAGTAGGAGGTCGGCAGGAAGTCGCCGTTGGAAGCGGTGTAGTTCATCATGGAAAGTCCCTGCTGGCGCAGGTTGCCGAGACAGCTGGCGGATTTGCCGGATTCCCGCGCCTTGCCCAGCGCGGGGAGCAGCATCGAAGCGAGAATCGCGATGATCGCGATCACGACGAGGAGCTCGATCAGGGTAAAACGGGTTCTTTTCATCTCTTCTTCCTTTCGGTTCAGATCATGTGTTCCGAAGAACAACTCTCCGGGTTGCCATATAGTATAGTATGGAAACAGAGAAAGACAATAGGGTTAATCTCTTTCAAACCAATTACTTAATTAGCTAATGAAAGTCTCGTTGCATTCTCGCGGACGCCGAATGAAATCCAAACAAAGCGCTTTTCTTTCGCGTCGCCCTTGAAATGCCGGGAGGGGACAAGTACATTCTCTCATGGAAACGGGAAACCCCGTTCCTTTTCGTTTTCAAGAAACAAGTCAAGGACAAAAGAAGATGATTTACGATTCGCTGGATCAGCTTTCGCGGTACGCCAGACTGGCTCCCGGAGTGTGGGAAAAAGTCGGAGCTTTCCTCGCCGGATGTTCGCTGGACACCCCGAACGGCCGCCACGAACTCGACGGCGACCGGGTCTACGCTTCGATCCAGGATTACGAAACCCACCCGGTCAATCCGGATAAGCTGGAGATTCATCACAAGTATATCGACATCCAACTTCTGCTGTCCGGCGAGGAGTCGATTCTCGTCCGCTCGGTGGATAAACTGGAGACGACGCTTGCCTATGATGCGGGGCGGGACATCGCGTTCTTCCGCCTCCCCGCCGGAGACGCTGACTCGATTCCGGTGACGCTGGTTCCCGGCAAGTTCGCCGTCTTCTTCCCGGAAGAGGGCCACATGCCCGGCCTGATCCGCGGGAACGCCCCCTGCCGCGTGCTCAAAGTCGTGATCAAAATCGCCGTCGACGCGATGGCGTAATTCACCGCTTCGAAAAAAGCCGGTTGCGGAATTTTCCCGCAATCGGCTTCAAAGATCGCTCCTCCCTGAAACGAAGATCATATCCGGGACAGGCAAAGCCCGCCTTCAGGAATGGTTGACCGATGCAAGTCTCTTTTCCTTTTTTCGAATGTCCAATAAAGTATAAAGGAATGCAACGGAGATAGATGCACAAATCAATGCAATCATTGAAAGCAGAATGATGCCCATGTTTCTTCCGAATCTGGCATCTCCATCCCAGGCGAAGATTTCCACCGATTTGACCGGCGGTAAGTCCACCCCCTCCACTTTTTCTATTTCAAGACCGAGGAATTGTATCCCTGTCTGCAGGAAGAAATCGCCTGAAATTGCAACATATTGGCCTGAATGATTGGAAAATTGACCGACTGTGACAGGCTCCAACGGTGTTTGATGGATGATTTTATCGTTACGATCGTAAAACGAGACTATGAATTTTTTCCCGATCAGGCCCTCGTATTGCTCTGCTTCAAACGCCCGTGTGCCATAAAAGACAAAATATCCTCCTTCCATTGAGGTTGCAAGGACTTCCCCCTTGAAAGATAATGAACTTTCATTATGATTTTCAACAGGCGCCAGACGGGCAACTACCCGATTTTCCTGAAACCCTGTTGGGGAGCACAGCAGAGAAACAATTCCCACGACAGACAAGAGTTCTACAATGACTCCGACAACCAGAAGAGACATGAGTGTTTTTTTCCACATATTCGATCCTTCTGCATTCCATTCGAATCGGGGCCAGCTCCAAAAGAATGCTTGATTCAGATTTCTCTCAACAGCAACAATACGATATCCTCTTAATGGGAACTTGCAAGCAATCCGCATGAAATTTCCGTTTCTGTTCGCCATCTGATTGATGACCATATCAATCAGTGAATTATGATAATCTGCGGATTGAATATAGCAAATAAAAAATAGAAATAAATCATAGTTTTTGATATTATTTGCAAAAAAACAGGCTTCCTTATTGGACTTGGTTATTGATATATGGTATATTTAATTAAAATATTTTTACTTGATTAATGGAAATCAATTATGGCGCAACTGCTGTGATTTTATCTGTAAAGCCTTCGAACTCTTATTTTTCAGAAATTGCGTGTGCTGTATCAACCCCCAAATAAATAGAGAGAAAGATGAAAAAGAAGTTTACGCTGGTTGAGTTTATCCTGATCGTTGTTGTGTTGGCGCTGGGTGTCGGCGGATATGCCTGGTATTCCCACTCCAAAGCGCAGCAGCTCGCCGAGGAAAAGGCCGCGCGCGTCACCGTGGCGAAGGGCAAGATCGCGGTTTTCGAAGAGGATATCGTCAAACTGGAAAAAGAACGGCTGGAAATCGAAGCTCAGCAAAAGAAAATCGATGCCGGGCTTGCCGACGCCGCATTGAAATGCGACGACGCCGAGAAGAAAACCAAGGCTGCGAAAAATGCGTGGGATGCGGCGCTCACCGCGATGAACGACGCCAGGCGTGCCTCATTCAACGCCCCCAGGGTCACCACGACCGGAACCAGCGAGTCCGGCAGAATATCGCGCAAGGCGACAGAGGCGCAAAAAGCGCTGGATGATCTGCTGAAGCAGCTCGAGATGGTCGAATGCCATTACCACTGCATGGGTCGCTCGAAGCCGACTGACAAAGTGAAACCGTCGGATGCTGGACGCTGGTCATCGTCAACCTTTTCTCGAACTCCGCCGAATTGGACCTGTAAAACGCATAAATATATTTTCGATACACCGCTCCCCTATCTCGATTATAAAAGTCAGTGTTCCAAACTCAATGCGCAAATTCTCGCCGCCAAAAAGAATGTGGCGGACTTGAACGAGCAATGTACCGCCGCCCGTCAACAGGAATCCGTCACCGCGACCGAAGTGGTGCAGAGCTTCGATTCGACGACGTGGAACAAGCAGGTGAAATTGCTTCAGGACAAATATACCGAAGAGAGAGACGCGGAAAACGATGCGCAGTCCGCAAAACGTGATCTGGAAAACAAACAGCGGGAGATCAACTCGAAACTCCGCGCCGTCACGGCAAAGATCGAGTCGAATGCCAACTCGATCAAATCCGAAAAACTGGTGATCGCCGAAAACAGCAAATGACAGTCGCGTAACCGCAGGAGCCGCCCGAAATCATCGGGCGGCTTCTTTTTTGTCGGGATAGAAGCGACGCCAGGGCGATATCAGAACCCTCCCGAAAGCAGGCTGATTCCTTTTGCATCACTTCCCGGCCGCGAGCTGGTATGTCATCCGCATACGAAAAAAGCCGATTGCGGAATTCTCACGCAATCGGCTTCAAAGGCAAAAAAATGGTGCGCTCACGGGGATTCGAACCCAGGACCCAGTGATTAAGA
>CAYSZM010000042.1:0-2393 GCA_964435365.1 uncultured Victivallis sp.
CGAAGCGGTACGGGCTGGTCGGCACGCCGAGTTCCTCGGCGGCGAGGCGGCGGATTCCTTCGCGGTTCATGGTGAGCCGGGTGGCGCGGGCGTTGGGGATGACGTGGTACCCCTCGTTCTCCATCGCAAGCAGCGTGTCGGTGGCGATCGCTTCGACTTCCGGGACGATGAGGTCCGGCTTCTCCAGCTCGATGACCTGGCGCAGCTCCGCGCCGTCGAGCATGTTGACGACGTGGGAGCGGTGCGCGACCTGCATCCCCGGCGCGTTGGGGTAGCGGTCGATGGCGACGGTTTCGACTCCGAGCCGCTGCATCGCGATCACCACCTCCTTGCCGAGCTCGCCTGCGCCGCAGAAAAGCACCTTGAATGCGGAAGTGGTCAACGCCGTGCCGATCGAATTTGTCATTTTTATCGAGTCCTTGTTGTATCTATGGGTGAGGGGCGGACGGAAAATCGCCCGCCCCCCGTAATCGTTTTGCGGTTTCGCTTCAGAAAAGCGGCATGATCTTGTCGGCCGGGAGCCAGCCGTCCTGCCCGTTGGCGTCGATCCGGACGAAATCTCCGTTGCGGTCGATGATCCGCGCGTCGCTGCCGCCGGGGATGACCGCGACGACGCTCCCCTTCGAGGCGGGCAGCGCCCGGAGCTCCTGCGTGGTGCCGAGCACCACCGCGCGGTCGGGGTGGTAGGTTCCGTGCATCTGGAAGTACAGCGCAGCGGCGGCCAGGATGAAAATCGTCGCGGCGGCGAGCAGCGTCAGGCGGACCAGCACCGGAGGCAGTTTCCGCCGCACCGCCCCGAACAGCAGGAACGCGGCCAGCGCGACGGCGGCGGCGAACAGATACCAGTCGGGCCGCAGCATGTCGCGGTAGCGGCCGACCGCGCCGCCGCTGAATTCCGGCAGTTTGAGCGCGGTGTTGACCTGCCGCAGGTCTTCCGAAATGACCGGGTCGAGCGGAGCCAGCCGGTGGGCGCGTTCCAGATACCCCTTGGCCGCCGACAGGTCGCCGACCCGCAGCGAGGCTTCGCCGAGGTTGTAGAGCACGTGGGGGGAGGGGGCGCGGTCGTTGAGCGCCTTCCGGTAGGCCGCGATCGCCGCCGGGTAGTTGCCCGCCGCGAACGCTTCGCCGCCCTGCTGGAACGGATCGGCTTTCGTCTCGGCCGCAGTCAGCGGCAGCGCGAAGAGGAGCCCGAGCAGCAGCAGCGAGGCGTAGCGGCGCAGGCCGGAGACGATCAGCTCGACGTTTTCCCGCGAGAAGAGCTTCCGGCGGGAGGCGGCGGGCATGAATTCGGCGGCTCCGGCGGAACGCAGGCATTCGCGCAGCGCGGCGTCTTCGATGTGTTCGCAGATTTCCGACGGCGTCGCTCCCGGCGGCAGCCGGAGCGCTTCGGCGAAGAGCGGCTGCACCGAGCCCGAGAGCAGGTTCAGGAACTCCTCGTCGTCTTTGGCCGCCTTGAGCTGGGCGATCACCAGCGGAACCTCTTTTTTCAGCTTGCGGCTGCGCCGGTATTCGGGGTCGTTCTGCATGCGGTGGGCTTTGCGGGCCAGGAGTTCGATGACGAGGGCGACGATTCCGGCCGCGACGGCGACGGCGGCGGCCCAGGGGAGGGTGTTCTGCAACAGCGGCAACCCGACGCCGGCGCCCTTGACGGTGCGGTGGACGTGCTGCGGCTTCGCCTTGCCGGGAGCGGTTGCGGCCGACACGGTTTCCGGGACGGTCGCGGTTTCATCCGACGAGAAGCCCCGGGTCATCGGCAGCTCGCTTTTGGCGATCGGCAGTTTGAGGTCGAGGTCGTGGATGTCGTATTTGCCGCTCTCCGGGTTGAAGGTGGCGAACTTGAGCGCCTGGTGGAACTCGCCCGGTTTGAGCGGAACCACCGCGTACTGGATGCGGATTTCACCTGGGGTGTCTTTCTTCACTTCCGGCGGGAACACGCGCATGTGCTCGAAGGAGAGCTTCGGCGCGTTGAGGGTTTCGACGGTGCCGTCGCCCTTGAGGTCGAGCAAAAAGGTCAGCGCCTCGCCCGCCTTGGCCTCTTTGCGGTCGAATCCGCCGGTGAGGGTCCATTTGCCGATGAGGCTGAGGTTGACCGCATCCGCCGGAGCGGCGGGCAGCGACTTGATTTCGAGCGCGCCGGGCGATTTGAGGTCGACCTTGTAGGTGGTGTATTCGGCGTCGGAGAAGGGGAAGCCGAAACCGAAGCCGAAACTCGGGCGGTTGCGCTGTTGATCCGGCAGCGCGACCGAGAGGGTGAGGCTCGCTTTGGGATCGACCTTGCCCGGTTTCAGCGGGCGCATCACCGTGTCGAAATCGAACCGGATGAAGCGGCGTCCGTTGTGGACGGTCTGCCGGATGTCCGGCTCGGCGAAGTTGCTGGTGCGCCCGTCCGGCCA
>CAYSZM010000042.1:2493-28041 GCA_964435365.1 uncultured Victivallis sp.
GGACGGTCTGCCGGATGTCCGGCTCGGCGAAGTTGCTGGTGCGCCCGTCCGGCCATTGGTAGCTGCGCGCCACGAGGTCCGCGGTTCCGGCGAGTTCGGGCAGCTGGTTCAAGCGCGGCTGGAGGTCGGAGAGCGCCAGCACCGTGATCCGCATCGGGATCGCTTCGCCGACATAGTAGCTCTGCCGCTTGCCGGGCAGGACCAGCTCGCCGAACACATTGTCGCTCAACCGGCTGGAACTTCCCGCCGAGTCGTTGACCTGCATTTCCGCGAGCGGCACGATCTTGACTTCGATCGGCTTGGTCGTCTCCTGTTTTCCGTCGATGCCGACGGGGAAGGCGGGGATGATGAGGGTTCCGGCTTTGGTGCCGCGGACGCCGACGGCGAGGGAGGCGACGCGTTTGCCGTTGACGATCGACATGCCGCTGCGCCGGATGTTGGTCAGCCACTCGCCGTTTTCCAGCGGCGGGAGGCCGATTTTTCCGTCGAGGTCGCCGGAGTATTCGATGGTGTAATAGAAGACCTCGTTCTCCGGCACGGTGTCCCGGTCGACCGACACTTGAAGCGACCCGGCCGACACCAGGACGGCGGCGAACAGGAGGATTGCAGAAATGACTTTTTTCACGTTACCAATCCTTTTCCACTTTACGTTCCCTGACGCTCCGCCCCTGGTTGATCCGGTCGCGAAGCGATTTCTCTTCTTCCTCCATCATCCGGAGCATCTGCTCGGCGGTATCCGGAGAAATATCCTGTTTCTTTTCCTCTTTGTTCCCGGCGGACGCGGACTGCTCGGCGGCGGATTGCTGGTCCTTCTGATCTTTCTGATCTTTGCCTTGCTGGTCCTTCTGATCTTTCTGATCTTTGCCTTGCTGGTCCTTCTGATCTTTCTGATCTTTGCCTTGCTGGTCCTTCTGATCCTTCTGATCCTTCTGATCCTTCTGATCCTTCTGATCCTTCTGATCTTTGCCCTGCTGGTCCTTCTGCGATTCGCCGTTCTGGCCGCCGCCGGAGGAGAGGGCTTTGACCGCTTCGTCGAGGTGCTTCTGCGCCTGGTCCTGACGGTCGTTCTTCCGCTCCTCGGCCGCTTTTTCGAGCTCCTGACGGGCTTTTTGAGCCTGTTCGCTCAGTTTTTTCTGATCCAGCGCATCCGCCTGCTGTTGGAGTTTTTCGGCTTCCTGTTTGGCCTTCTCGATCGCCTCGTCGGCGCTTTTCTCCTGTTGCTGCTTCTGCTGGTCCTTCTGAGCCTGCTGCTTCTGCTGATTCTGCTGCTGGTCTTTCTGAGCCTGCTGATTCTGCTGCTGGTTTTGCTGCTGGTTTTGCTGCTGCTGATTCTGCTGCTGCTGATTCTGCTGCTGCTGTTGATTCTGCTGCTGCTGTTGATTCTGCTGCTGTTGCTGATTCTGCTGCTGCTGCTGCTGATTCTGCTGCTGCTGCTGCTGATTCTGCTGCTGCTGCTGTTGATTCTGCTGCTGATTCTGCTGCTGCTGATTCTGCTGCTGATTCTGCTGCTGCTGATTCTGCTGCTGATTCTGCTGCTGATTCTGCTGCTGATTCTGCTGCTGTTGATTCTGTTGTTGTTGCTGCTGCTGCTGCTGTTGATTCTGTTGTTGTTGCTGCTGCTGCTGTTGATTCTGTTGTTGTTGCTGCTGCTGCTGATTTTGCTGCTGTTTATTCTGGTTGCGCGCCTGCTGCGCTTGCTGCTGGGCTTTCTGCTGCTGCTTTTTGAGCTCTTCGATTTTCTTTTTCAGCATTTCGATCTGGTTGCGGTCGGCGGCGAGGCGGCCGAGGTTGTTCGGCGGCGTTCCCGACGAGGCCAGGCTCTGGCTGTACAGCTCTTCGGTTTCGCCGATCCGGCCGAGGGCTTCGTCGAGGGTTTTCAGCGCCGGGTCCAGCTGCTGTGATTTGACCGAGTCCAGCGCTTTTTTGATGTCCGCCTCGACTCCCTGGTGGGCCGCGATGCCCAGGTTGTACAGCGCGCGGGCGCGGACCTCGCGGTCGCCGACGCCTTCGCGGATCGCCTGTTCATACAGTTCCGACGCTTTTTTGTCGCCCGCCAGCTGTCCCTCGCGGGCGGAGTTGTACAGCTCCGCCGGAGTCGCCCCGATGCAGAGGAGCGGCAGTGCCAGCGCGAGCAGCCCGGCGGCCTTTCTCCATTCGAACGGACGCTCCCCGGTCAGCAGATACAGCACGAACAGCAGCGCCGCCGCGCCGAGCAGGAAGGGGAAATCGTCGTAGGGAATCGATTTGTCGCGCGACTCCTGCTCCGCCTTGCCGAGCGAGTCGATCCGGTTGATGATCGGCGTCAGGCCCGGATCGGTCACCGTGCTGCGGACGTAGATTCCGCCGGTTTCGGCGGCGAATTCGCGCAGTTTGGATTCGTTGAGGCGGCTGGTCGCCAGCTCCCCCTTGGCGGTGCGTTTGAAGCCGCCGCCTTCGTCCGGCACCGGCGCCGCGATGTTGGGGTCGCCGAGCCCGACCACGAAGAGCGGAATCTTCCGTTCCCGCAGTTTGGCGACCGCCCCGGCGCTGTCGCCGGAGAGCTCGTCGCCGTCGGTCATCAGCAGCACCGCCCGGTTCCCCGCCGCCGCGTCGAACGCCTGGAGCGCGATTTGAATCGGCATCTCCAGGTTGGTCCCGCCGATCGGCACGCTGGCCGGGCTGAGTTCGTCGATATACTGATTGAGCGTCGTCTTGTCCGAAGTCAGCGGGCAGGCGAGAAAGGCGCGCCCGGCGAAGGCGACGATGCCGAACCGGTCGTTCCCGGTGCGGTCCACGAGTTCGCGGAGCAGGTATTTGGCGTGTTCAAGCCGGGAAGGGGCCACGTCGGTCGCCCACATGCTTTTCGATACGTCGAAGAGCACCAGGATGTCGCGGCCGAACGCTTGGTGCGGAATGATCCGGCTGGAACGGTAGGGCCGCGCCGCCGCCGTCACCAGCAGCAGCAATGCGACGGCGAGAAAAACGAGACGCAGATTGCGTTTCGACGGGGAGTAATGAACCGCGCGGGGATCGTTGGCCGACTGGCCGAGCAGCTGGGCCAGCATTTTCTTTCGTCTTGTCGTCGCATACCAGGCCGCGCCAGTCAGAAACAGAAGCACCGGCACGGCCAGCCAGAGCAGTTGCGGATGGATAAAATTCATCGTTTCGACACCCTCCTCCCAACATCATACCATATGGGGGAATATAACCGCTCCGTTTTGTTTTGTCAAGAGAATCCGCTTCAAAAGTCGTTTCACGTCGAAAAAAACGCGAAAAAAACACCGCCGCCGGAACTGCTGCGGAAACCCGCAATCGGTTCGGCGGCGGCCCTTTCCCGGAAACCGGGAATGTCGTCTTATTTCTGCTTGTGGGCGTCGAGGATCTTCTGCGCGGTGGCGCGGAGGAAGGCGGCGTCTTCCGGAGTCAGCTCCTTCGGGTCGAATTTGATGTCCGAGGTCGGCTTGTCGAAGAGGAAGCCGTACCACAGGCAGGCCTGGAGATAGCGGCCGCGGTTGTTGAGGTGCGCCGGATCGTTCTTGATGAACCACTCTTCCGCGCCGGTCTCCTTGTTCTTGCGCTTGTCCCACTTGTAGCCGAAGACCATCGAACCGGCCTGCGACGGCAGTTCGGCGGGGTGCTTCAGCGTTTTGAGCTCCTCGGGATTGTAGGGGACGTATTTGACCGGCTGCGTTTCGCGGGCGAGCTGCACCGCTTCGCCGGTCCGGATCAGCCGGACGCCGAGGTCGGAAGAGGCCTTCTCATAGGCGGCGACGAGCTTCTCGAACATCTCCTGCTGGGTCATGTTCCACTGCTTGTAACGGCCGTCGTCGAAGCGGTACGCCCAGGTCTCCTGCATGATGAGTTCCGCCTGCGGCGCGTATTTTTTGACGTAAGCCTGAAGGTTCTTCGCATACGGCTCGTAGGTTTCCGGCCGCCAGGAGTAGCCGCTGTACTGCTGGATGGTGACGACGTCCCACTTCTCGGATTCCAGCTTTTCGCGGAGCGTGTATTTCTTGTAGTACGGCTTGACCGAGGGGTCGGCTTCCGACTGTTCCACCAGCTTCCAGTGCTTTTCGAGCGGGCAGCCGCCGATGTTGGCGCGGTCCATGACCACCTTGTCCCCGGCCGACTCGGCAACCTGGGGCAGGTAGACGAACGCGCTGTCGGCAAAGCTGTTGCCGATGGTCAGCAGTTTGATCTCCTTCGCCGCCGCCCCGCAGGCGAGCGTCGCCGCCGCGAGAATCGATAAGGTGAGTTTCCCCGTCATTCAGAACCTCCTGTTAATGATTGCTGGATACTGTATACAATACTCTATGCCAATAAAAAAGCAACCTCGACCGGCTGCTTTTTTGAAATTTGCCGGAATCAGCGGACCGGAACGTCGACCCAGCCGCCGGTCCGTTCGGATTCGTAGACCGCCATGACCAGCGCCGCGGAGTCCGCCGCGTCCGCCAGCGTCACTTCGCTCTGCCGCTTCTCGCGGACCGCCTCGACAAAGTCGGCCAGCTGTGCGGTGTGGCCCGCGCCGTAGTACTGCTTGCCGACGATCGCGGCGTGATCCTTGCCGTCGGCGGAGAGCGCCTTTTCGATCTCGGAAGCGCGGCCTTCGATGCAGGATTCGAGGAACACCGGTTTCTCATTGGCGTATTCGAGGTTGGCTTCGGTGCCGACCAGCGTGAGGAAGCTCCGCCATTCGACGCAGCTTGAGTTGGTCGCCGTCACCGTCCCGAACAGGCCGGATTCGAACTCCACCAGGAACGCGGCGGTGTCTTCGACTTCGATCACCCCCTGATGGGTGAGGTTGGCGGTGCGGGCGACCAGCCGCTTGACGTCGCCGAGCAGGTAGCGGAGCTGGTCGAGGTGGTGGATCGCCTGGTTGATGAGGATGCCGCCGCCTTCGCCGGCCATCGTCCCGCGCCAGGAGTCCTTCTCGTAGTATTCGTTGGTGCGCAGGCAGCTGAACACCAGGTTCGCCGCCAGCAGTTTGCCGAATTTCCCCTCGGCGATCATCCGTTTCAGATTGCGGTTGGCCGGCTCGTAGCGGTGCTGGAAGATTCCGGCGGCGGTCAGCTCGGGGTGTTTCCCCGCGGCGGCCAGCATCCGGTCCAGGTCTTCGGGGACGCGGCCGAGGGCTTTTTCGCAGATCACATGTTTGCCCGCGGCGAGCGCGTCGCAGACGATCTGCGCGTGGCTGGCGTGGTCGGTGCAGATGCTGACCGCGTCGACTTCGGGGTCGGCCAGGAGTTCCCGGTAATCGGTGGAGCGGCGGGCGACGCCGTATTTTTCGCCGAGCGCGTCGGCGCGTTCCGGAATCAGGTCGCAGAGGTGGACGACTTCGACTTCCGGCAGCGCCCGGTAGCCTTCGATATGGGTCGGCGCGATCACGCCGCAACCGATTATCCCGCACTTGATCATGATGACGATATCTCCGTGCCGTGAACATGAAATTATGGTATAGAACACAATCTGAATAAAATAATACCGTGATTCCGTTTTTTCAAGATGAAAAACTTGAACAATTCCGAGGAAAGGGGTATTTTATGCGGAATCACAACAGCATTTGGAGAAACAACATGCAGGATAACGGCTCCTCCCGGGAGAATCTCGGGTCCCGGATCGGCTTCATTCTTCTGACCGCCGGCTGCGCGATCGGCCTCGGCAACATCTGGCGCTTCCCGTTCATCTGCGGGCAGTACGGCGGGGCGATCTTCGTTCTGATCTATCTTTTCTTTCTGCTCGCGCTCGGCTTCCCGGTGATGGTCATGGAGCTGTCGCTGGGGCGGGCCAGCCGCCGCAACATCTTCGGCGCCTACAAGACGCTCGCCGCCGACAAACGGCTCAAATGGCACTGGCCGGGCGCGGTCTTCTTCCTCGGCAACGTGGTGCTGATGATCTTCTACACCACGGTCACCGGCTGGATGATCGCCTACTCCTGGCAATTCGCCTCCGGCGCGCTTGCCGGGCTGGACGCCGACGGGATCGGGGCGCATTTCGGCGCGTTCCTGCAGAATCCGGTCGAGATGGTCGGCTACATGGCGTTCACCGTGCTGTTCGGCACGGCGGTCTGCGCGATCGGGCTCCAGACCGGGGTGGAGCGGATCACCAAGGGGCTGATGGCCTGTCTTTTCGTGCTGCTTCTCGGGCTCTGCGTCCGGGCGCTCTTCCTGCCCGGCGCGGCGGAGGGGATGCGCTTCTACCTCTACCCCAACTCCGCCTCGATCGAGCATGTCGGCATCCTCAAAGTGATCGTCGAAGCGATGAACCAGGCGTTCTTCACGCTGAGTCTCGGCGTCGGCAGCATCGCGATCTTCGGCAGTTACGTCGACCGCGAACACACGCTGGCCAAGGAGACGCTGGCGATCGTCGCGCTCGACACCATGGTTGCGCTGCTGGCGGGCGTCATCATCTTCCCGGCCTGTTTTTCGTTCGGAGTCAGCCCCGGCTCCGGCCCCGGACTGGTGTTCATCTCGCTGCCGAACATCTTCAACTCCCTGCACGGCGGCCGTTTCTGGGGGACGCTCTTCTTCCTCTTCATGAGCGCGGCGGCGCTGACCACGGTGGTCGCCGTCTTCGAGAACATAATCGCCTTCCTGATCGACGAACTCGGCTTTTCCCGCCGCAAGGCGGCGCTGGCGACCGGCGGCGGGATCGCGCTTCTTTCACTGCCCTGCGCGCTCGGCTACAACCTGCTGGCCTCCATTCACCCGATGGGCGGAGACAGCACCTTCCTCGACCTCGAAGACTACATCGTCAGCGGGAACCTGCTGCCGCTGGGGAGTTTGTTCATCATCCTCTTCTGCGCGTCCACGCGCGGGTGGGGGTGGCGGAACTTCCTCGCCGAGGCGAACACCGGGCGCGGACTGCGTTTCCCCGGGTTCCTGCGCATCTACGTCACCGTCGTGATTCCGGTGCTGATTCTCCTGCTTTTCTCCGCCGGCTTCGCAAAGCAGTGGTTCGGATTTGACTTTTGACAAAAGACCGTTATATTAACGCCAGATGCCCGTTTAACATCCAGAGAAAAGGAGAATACAAAATGGCTGCTAAGGTTGATTCCGAAAAGTGCGTGGGTTGCGAAGCTTGTGTGGGCGCCTGCCCGGTCGAAGCGATTTCGATGAATGAAGGCAAGGCTGTCGTTGACGCCGGTTCCTGCATCGATTGCGGCGCCTGCGTCGGCGAGTGCCCGTCCGAAGCGATCTCCCTGTAAACTTTTCTGTTTTCAGGCTGGGCGGAAGGCACTCGTGTCTTCCGCCCTCTTCATTTGGAGCGTTTCGTGGATAAACGGATTCAAAAGCTGATTTTCCCGGCTCTCGTCATCGGCGCTCTTTTTCTCTTTTCCCCTCCTTATCTCAATCGCGACCTCTGGTTCGACGAGGCGCTGACCTATCTGCATTTTGCGCAGATGAGTTCTCCGCTGGAAATTTATTTCGGCTACTTCATCCCGAACAACCAGATTCTCTACTCGATCGCGCTGCATTACTGGTCGATGCTCCAGCCCGAAGGCGTCGATCCGGTCGTCTGGTTCCGGCTGCTGTCGTTCCTCTTCGCGGCGGCGACGCTGCTGGTGCTCTACCGGAGGTTCCGGGTGCGGCTGGCGGGCGGGGCGATCCTGCTGCCCGTCCTGATCGCGCTCGCGGTTTCGGTGCCGTTCATGATTTACGCGACCGCGCTGCGCGGTTATATGTTAAGCGCGCTTTTGGTCACGCTGGCGCTCGACGCCGCGCTCAATTTCGCCGCCCGTCCGGATTGGAAACGGGCCTTGCCCTATGCGCTCTGGTCGCTCGGGGCGGTGGCGACGATTCCCTCCAATCTCCTCGCGCTCGGCGGGGTGGTGCTCTTCGCGCTGCCGCTTTTCGGGCCGTATTTCTACCGGCGCAGGGCGTTCTGGGTTCTGGCGGCGATTCCGCTTGCCGCCTTCTTCGCATTTTACGGGCCGATTTTCGACCGGCTGCTCGGCTGCATGGCGCTGCATGAGGGGTGGAGCGACGGAGGCCGCGCGCTGCTGGCCGTCTATGCCGCCTTCCTCTACTCGTTTGCAATGCTGCTGCTGCCGGGGACGGGGGCGGCGCTCGCCTTCGACCGCGTCGATTTCCGCTGGGAACGTTCGGCGCGGGCGGCGATCTGGCTCCTGCCGCTGCCGACGCTGCTGCTGCCGGTCGCGCCGTTCCCCCGGGTGTTCTTCCCGTTCTGGCCGCTCTGGGCGCTCTTGATCGCCGGCGGAATCCGCGACCTCTCCGCGCTCAACTGCCGCTGGCGCCGCCGCTGGAACTGCCGGGTCTGGATCGGCGGGCTGGTCGTCGCCGCCCTCGGCTGGAGTTTTCTCGCCCAGCAGCCGGCGTTGCGGCTGATGTTTTCGCGGCGCTTCGGCGGGGCCGGGGCCGACGACTTTTTCTACGGGTACTATCTGCGCAAGGAGCACAAGCCGAGCGAAACCGCGGCCTGGGTGGCCGAACAGTCCGGCGGCCGTCCGCAGTCGTTTTACGTGAGTTTTTCCGCCGACCCCTGGCCGCTGATGTTCTATCTCTTCAGCTCCGGCGTCGAGGTGAAGGAGTACCGGTTCGACGGGCCGCGCGGGCCGGTCGCCGCGCTGGAGCGGGGGATGCTGGTGATCCTGCGCGCCGACGAGTCGGCGGCGGAGGTGGAAAAACGGTTCCACCGCCAGCTGGCTCCGCTCTATTCCAACGGCAACCACGGAGTTTACCTTGTCCGCTGAAGAACTGGTCGTCATCATGGGGCCGACCGCCTCGGGCAAGAGCGCGCTGGCGCTCGACACGGCCCGGCGCTGTAACGGCGAGATCGTTTCGGTCGATTCGATGCAGCTCTATCGCGGGCTGGAGATCGGCACGGCGCAGCCGACGGAAGAGGAGCAGCGCGAAATCCCGCACCATCTGGTCGGCTGTTTCGACTTTCACCGGCGCATCGACGTTTTCACCTTCCAGCGGCTCGCCGACGAGGCGGTCGCCGACATCCGGCGGCGCGGCAAACTGCCGGTGCTGGCGGGGGGGACCGGGCTTTATCTGCGCGCCTTCCTCTACGGGCTCGACGATCTTCCGGCCGACCGGGCGCTGCGGAAGGAGCTTGACGCCGCCTACGATTCCGAGGCGGGGGAGGGGGCGCTGCGCGAACGCATGGCCGAGCTCGACCCGGCCGGGCTGGCGCGTTGGGCGGGCTGCCGCCGCCGCCTGATCCGCGCATTGGAAGTGCGGCTGCTGACCGGGAAATCGATTCTCGAACTCCAGACAAAACCGTTCGACACGCTGCGTTACCCGGTCAAGGCGTGGCGGCTCGACCCGGAGCCGGAAGAGCTCAAGCGGAAGATCGCGCTCCGCGCCCGGAGGATGCTCGAATCGGGCTGGATCGAAGAGGCGGAGTCCGCCATCGCCGCCGGACTCCTCGAGAGCCCCACCGCGCACCAGGCGCTCGGCTACCGGCTGATCGGCGAATACCTCGCCGGGAAGTTCAGCATGGACGAGCTTCACGCCCGGATTTCCACCGCGACCTGGCAGCTCGCCCGCCGCCAGCGCACCTGGTTCCGCCACCAGCACCCCGAGGCCGAAGTGGCGGCGGCTCCGTAGCACAATTGGATTTTGATCTCTTTTGGAGGCGCTTGAAGGGGCGGCGGCAATAAACTCCAAGATTTTTCTCCGCATTTCCGGTATACTATTCTCAAGCATAATCAATCGGAGGCGAATGATGTTGAGAAATGTGACGCTGGAATTGAGCGCCAAGGCGTTCATGGACGATACCGAAGCCGAATTGCGCGCGGTCTGCCGGAAAATGTTCCATCAGTGGGAGCGGCTGGTCCGGGTTTCCGACCGGGTTTCCGTCCTGCTCTGGCTCGCCGACGGGAGCGAAATTCTCGAATACGCCGGCAACCCCGAAGACCGCTTCGAGTGGGCCTGCTGGCACGGAATCGCCAACGCGCCCTGCTTCGTCACCCCCGACGCGGCGAAGGGCAACGTCAACTTCACCCCGCAGAAATACCGCCCGGACGCCGCGCCGCGCACCTATCAATGGATCGGGCAGCTGACCCGGATCATCCGGGAATGCGGACTCGAGTACGGCAAGGAGGTCCGCATCGGCGCAACCTTCGACAACGGCCCGGAATTCTCGCTCTCCGACTTCAAGTACGGGCGGCACCGGGAGATCGCCCGGGCCGATTCGCTGTTCAAGAAGAGCTTCGTCACCTGCAACGCCGTGCTGAACGCCGACACCCGCGCCTACGCCGCGTTCCCCGAAGGGATTCCGGCGGGGACTTCGCTCGGGACGTTCCTCGGGGCGCAGTTCCGCCGGTTCGCGGCGGACCTTAATTTCGATTACCTCTGGCTGTCGAACGGGATGGGCTTCGGGCTGGAGACCTGGGGGTATTCCGGCGCGCTCTTCGACGGACACCGCTTTTACCCGGAGCGGAAGAAGGAGGCCGAGTCCGAACTGCTCTGGTTCTGGCGCGACCTTCTCGACGCGGACCCCGGAATCCGCATCGAAACCCGCGGCAGCAATTTCACCGCCGGAATCGAGATGAGCACCGACGCCGCCCCGCTGCCGTGGCTGTACCGGCACAACGTCATCACCGTGCCGGTGAATTCGCCGAGTTCCGCGATCTATTTCAACACCGGGCTCTCGGTCGCCGCCTGGATGAGCCACATCGCCGAACTGCCCGCCAACGGCGACATTCCGTTCCGCTATTACATCCACGACCCCTGGTTCCTCAACAGCCCGTGGCTGGACCGCTACGGGCGGGAGCCGTGGGATCTCTATTCGGTGATGGCCGTTTCGCGGGTGACTGCCGACGGCGGGATCGAGGCGGCGAACCGGGCGGCGTTCCTCAGCTGCGACGACTCGTTCGGCCAGATGCCCGACCAGGTGCCGGACGAAGTGATTCCGCACATCATGGAGGCGTTCCGGACCCGCGCCGACGCCCCCGGCCCGCTGCTCTGGGTCTTCCCCTTCGAGGAGTATTCCGCGTCGGACACGCCGGAACAGACCTTCTGCGAAGAGTGTTTCCTCGTCGACGCCCTGCAATCCGGCTTCCCGCTCAATACGGTGATTTCGACCGGGAATTTCCGAACGCTCGCCGCCGCTTCTCCCGGCTGGTTCCGGCAGACGACCTGCGTGTTTCCGGCGGAGTGCCTCCGGTCGGAGGCGAATTTCCGGGCGGTCCGCGATCTGGTCGAGGCCGGGAACGACGCCATCGTCTACGGAACCCTCTCCGGGGTCCGCCCCGAAGCGCTGCCTCTGCTCGGGCTCGCCGCGGGCGAGCCGCTCACCGGCGAATTCGGCGTGCGCGGCGAAGCGGTCGATCTCTGCGGCGGCGACGCGTTCCGCAATACGTTCGAACTCCTTCCGACGCTGCACGGCGGCCCGCTGCTCGAAGCGGCCGCGGGGGCGAAGGTGCTGGCGGCGGCGGAACGGGGCGGTGAATCGCGCGTCCTCGCTTCTCTCCATTCCGCCGGGCGCGGGCGGATCGGTTTCGTCCGGGCGCTGTCGCCCTACCTCGAAGCCGACCCGGCGGCGCACAACGCCACGCTGCGCCAGAGCCGCCGGATGAAGGGCGACGGCCGCGAGAACTACCCCGCCGAGCGCCTGATGCGCGCGGTGTGGGCGGAATTGGGCTGGACGTTCCGGGCGTACGTATCCGACCCCGGCCAGCTGGTGCCGCGCCTGACGGTCTCCCGCAGCGACCGGGCGTTTTACTTCAGCGGATACACGCCCGACACCACGGTCTCCGTGAAAATCTCCACGCCGCTCGGGGTTCCGCTGCCGATCGAGCGCGAAATCCGCATCGAAGACGGCGCCGGGGTGTTCCATATGGAGAAGACGGTCCGCTTCCACTGCCGGGCTTTCCTCTCCGGCCAGAACGGCGGCGTGGTCTCCACCAAGACGCTGTACCGCACCCGCGCACAGGATTGCGGGCGGCTCGACATCATCGGGCTGCACGGGGCGGAGCTCCGCTTCTTCCCGCCCTCCGGCTGCGTCGTCGTCTCCGCCGTCCGGCGCGAACTCGGCGGCATCTACGGCCCGGTGGCCTCCGCGTCGGGCAGCAAGGAGCAGGTTCCGGTGGAACTCGAGGAGACGCCGTTCGGCCCCTGCTGCCTCATGCGGAACCTCGACGGAATCGTCAACATCACCTGGGGGAAAGCGGAGAAGGCCGAGTAAAAGACCGGTAACGGGACTTGCATATTTCCGCCGCCGGGATATACTATTGGTATGAAAAACATCTTTTATCTGCGCAGAAAATATCTGCCGATGGAGCGTGACTTCCCGTTTTTCATCCACAAATGGGTTCACCGCCCCACCGACAAAAGCCGCGAGTTCCTGCATTGCCGGGATTTCTGGAAGATCGTCTACGTGGTTTCCGGCTCCGGCGAACTTGAGATCAACGACCGGAGCTGCGCCATTGAGGCCGGTTCGGTATTGTTCATCCATCCCGAGGACGAGACGACCTATCGGGTCGAATCCTCCTCCATGACGATTTACAACGTCTGCTTTTTGCCCGAATTCATCGCTCCCCGGCTCGATTTTCTGGAGAACGACCACCACTTCTTTTCCATTTTCGCGCCGGGGTTCTCGATGAATCCCGAGCTGGCGCGGATTTTCTACATCCAGGATTCCGCGAAATCTCTGCACGGATTGTTCCGCTCCCTGCTGGCCGAGTACCGGGGGACGGGGATCAACCGGGCGGAGCTGATCCGGGCCATGCTGGTCGAGCTCCTGATCCGGCTCCAGCGGCTCGCCGTCCGCAACTTCCTCGGGGACAAATCGACGAACGTCGTCTGGATGGTGCGCGATTACATCGACCGCCACTTCTCCGAAAAGATCGATTTCGAAGCGTTGGCGAAGCATGTCGGGCTGTCGCGGTCGCGGCTCTCGTCGGTCTTCAAAACGGCGGTCGGCCACTGCATCTCCGAGGAGATCCTGTCGCGGCGGCTGGCCGAAGCCCAACGGCTGCTCACCGCCACCGCTCTGCCCATCTCGCAGATCTGCTTTCGGTGCGGGTTCAACGATGTCAGCCTCTTCTACCGCAATTTCCACCGGCGCCTGAACACGACGCCGCTGATGTACCGGCGGAATGCCGGAGCTTCCGGCACTCGCTGACGGTTCAGCGTTTCCCGGTCAGCATCGCGTCGAAGCGCTTCTGCTGGTCGGCCAGCCCGAAGAGGAAGGTGCCGCGGTGATTGGCCTTTTCCCCTGCGGCGATGGCCGTCGGCAAAGTGCCGCCCAGCGCTTTCTGATACTCCACTGGGAGCTGCACCATGTACGGCGTCACCACCTCGTCGATGTCGCCGTAGTAGTAGAAGGCCGGCGTTTTGAAGCGCCAGTTGTAGACGCGGTTCGCCTGCATCTGCCGGAACAGGAGGCTGGCCGCCGGGGAGTTCCGCTCGGTGAACTCCGGCTGCAGGAAGTCCTTCACGTGGAAGGGCAGCGTCTTCTCCGCCGTCTCCCAGGTGATCCGGTTCAGGTAAAGATCGCGCGCCGTCTGCTGATACTGCGGCTTGATCGCGGCGGCGGCCAACCCGGGGAGCTTGTAGTAGGCTTCGTAGGAGTGGATCAGCAGCGCCGCGGCTCCGGTCAGCCAGTTGACGTCGAGCTTGGAGGGCACGTGAATCCAGCGGTTGACGCAAAGATAAATGTCGTTCGGCGCGCTGGCGAACGCCGCCGCCCGGACCGGCACGCCGGTGTTCTCCAGCCGTTCGAGGAACGCCGCCGCGGTGAAGGTGCCCTGCGACCAGCCGGAGAGGAACAGTTCGCGGGGCTTCTTTTTGAGGTCGGCGAGAACCGTGCGGGAGGCGGCCAGCAAATCGACGCAGACCTGCGCCGAACTCTCTTTCACCAGCCAGGCTTCGGGTTCGTCGGAGACGCCCTTGCCGAGATAGTCCGCCGCGATCACGATGTACCCGCGGGCGGCGAAGGCGGCGACGGCCAGCCGGGTCTCCGCCGATTTCTCGATGTCGGAGGGCACTTCGTCGCGGGAGAACACCGTGCCGTGCTCGTAGAACAGCACCGGCAGATTCTGCGCCTCGACCTGCGGCACCGCGATCAGCCCGGAGGCCTTGACCGGGCGGTTGCCGTCTTCGGGAACCACCGTGTCGTAAACGACCTTGTAGAGGGTGACCGCGTTGGTCGCCTTCGGGAACTCCACCGCGAAGCAGGAAAACGCCGCCCGCTCTTCGTTGAGAATCTTGTTCAGCCGTTCGACGCTGTATTCGCCGATCTGCTGATAACTCGGCGCGCTTTTGCTCCAGTCCGGCCATGTGGGGTTGCTCGCCGCTCCCTGGATCATCGAGGTGAAGACCGCGTTATCCGCGGCCGTCGCGGTTCCGGCGAGAATCACGCCGGCCAGGATCGCTTTGCGAACGAGACACTTCCAACTCATTTTCATCTGCCTCTTCTCCCGGTTGATTGATCGAGCTCTTATCTGCGGCGCAGGACCAGCGCGGTCCGGCTCGGCAGGTACAGTTTCAACAGCGAATGCTGCGAGTGATAGACCTGCCCGGGCGTGCGCCGGGCGAAGCCGCCGAACTCCGGCGCGTCGGAGTCGAGCACCGTTTCGAATTCTCCGTTCAGCACTTCGAAGCCGTAATCGAAAAACGACGATTCCGGGTGGAAGTTGAAGCAGAAATAAAGATCGTCGCGCTCGAAGACCAGAATCTTCCCCGCCTCGTCGATCCGCACCTTCTGCGGAATGCAGCTGCTGAACGTTTCGCGGCTCTTCACCGTCTCCAGCATGGCGCGGTCGAAGGCGGCGAGAAAATGGTAGCGCAGGTGTTCGTCGTCCGCCAGCGACCACTGCCGCCGCGCGTGCATCAGCGACCAGTGGTTGCCTTCGCGCGGGAAATCGATCCACTCCGGGTGGCCGAACTCGTTGCCCATGAAGTTGAGATAGCCGTGCCCCGCCGTTCCGACCGTCGCCAGCCGGATCATCTTGTGCAGCGCCACGGCGCGGTCGACGGCGAGGTTCGCGGAGCCGGTGTGCATCGCGTCGTACATCGCCGCGTCGGCCAGCCGGAAGATCGCGGTTTTTCCGCCGACGATCGCCTGGTCGTGGCACTCGACGTAGGCGATGGAGCGTTCGTCGCGCCGCCGGTTGCAGAGCTCGTGGTACATCCAGCCCAGCGGCCAGTGCTCGTCGGAGATGTCGAAGAGCTTGAACCACATGTCGGTCACCCCCATCGCCAGCCGGTAGTCGAAGCCGAGCGCGCCGGGTTGGCCGAACGGGGCGGCCAGCCCCGGCATCCCGCTCACATCCTCGGCGACGGTGGTCGCGTCGGGGCGGACTTCGTGGATCAGCAGGTTGGCCAGCCCGAGATAGCAGACCGCGTCCTCGTCCACCTCCGGCCCGAAGTAGTCGGCGTAGCCGGTGAACGCCTTGCCCAGCCCGTGGTGGAGGTACATCATGCTGGTCACTCCGTCGAAGCGGAAGCCGTCGATGTGGAATTCATCGAGATAGTAGCGGCAGTTGGAGAGCAGGAAGTGGAGCACCTCCGGCTTTGCGTAGTCGAAGAGCAGCGAATCCCACGCCTCGTGTTCCCCGCGCCCTCCGGCGTGGAAAAACGTGGTCCGCGAGCCGTCGTAACTGCCCAGCCCCTCCACTTCGTTGCGGACGGCGTGGGAGTGGACGAGGTCGATGATGACCCGCAGCCCGAGCCCGTGCGCCGCGTCGACCAGCTCCTTGAACTCCTCCGGCGAGCCGAACCGGCCCGCCACCGAAAAATAGTTCGCCACATGGTAGCCGAAACTCCCGTAGTACGGGTGCCCCATCACCGCCATCAGCTGGATCGTGTTGTAGCCCGAAGCGGCGATGCGCGGCAGCACCTTCTCGCGGAATTCGCTGAAGGTCCCCACCTTGGGCTCCTCCTGCGCCATCCCGACGTGGGACTCGTAGACGAGCGGCATCGCGGGCGCGGGCGGCGGGGCGTGACGGAAGGCGTACGGCGTCTCCGGCGCATGGACCACCGCCGAAAAGAGCCCGGTCGATTCGTCCTGCTCCACCCGGCGGGCGTAAGCCGGAACCCGGTCGCCTTTGCCCCCCTTCCACTCCATGGCGAGCAGATAGTGGTCGCCGTGGCCGAGGGCGGCGGCGGGGAGTTCGAGCTCCCAGCATCCGCCGTCTTTGCGTTTCATCACGAATTCGGGGAGTTCGCGCCAGTCGGTGAAGTCGCCGCGGACGGTGATCCGCGTCGCGTTGGGCGCCCATTCGCGGAAGACCCAGTCGCCGTTCTTCGTCCGGTGCAGTCCGAAAAATTCATGCCCCGAGGCGAAATCGGTGATGCTCGTCGTGCCGCCGGTCAGCCGTTGGACGGTGTGCTCCATCCGCACGCTGCGCGCCGTCAGCGCGTCGCGGAACCCCGCGAGCTGCGGATCGCACGCCAGCGGAACCGGGTCGTTGCTCAACCGGGGAAAGCTGCTGCTGCTCATGCCCGCCTCCTTTCCTCAGTGTTGAATCAGCGGCCGGGCCAGCATGCTCTCGTAAATCTTGATGTACTCCTGCGCGGTCACGTCGTGGTTGAAGCGCTGCTTCGACTCGCGCATCACGCGGGCGATCTCCGGCTCCTTCACCTCGGCGGGGAGCTGCCAGAAGCGCATCGCCTCGTCCATCGCCCACAGGAGCCCGCCGTCGTCGTAGTTCTCGAACAGGAAGCCGTTGCCGGTGTGGTTGGCGGCGTCGAGCGGTTCGATCGTGTCGTGCAGGCCGCCGGTATCGTGCGCCACCGGCAGGCTGCCGAAATACTGGCAGGTCATCTGCGGCAGTCCGCACGGCTCGAAGAGCGACGGCATCAGGATGAAATCGCTCGCCGCGAAGGCGAGGCGCGAAAGCCCCTCGTCGAAGTCGCAGACCAGCACGCGGTCGTAGAAGTCGTGCTGCGCAACGATGTTGCGGAACACCGACTGGTAGCTGCCGTTGGCCACGATCGCCACCTGGAGCCCCTGGTCCCAGTATTTGTGAACCACCTTGTAGAGGTTGTCGGAGAGCAGCGAACACCCCTTCTGCATCGGGTCCAGCCGCGACGGCCAGAAGAAGATCGGCGCATTGGGGTCTTCGCGGAGGCCGGTACGCGCCTGGAAGGCGAGCTTGTTGACCTGCTTGCCCTTCACATGGGTGTCGGCGTTGTATTTGACCTCGATGTAGGGGTCGGCCTCGGGCGTGCTGGTTTCGTCCGGCGAATTGAGGATGCCCGACGCGCAGCCCGCGTAGTACTTGCCCGCCATCTCGGCGCGGATGTTCCCCGGCACGAACGAGTGACGCCCCTCGACCACCTCCTTGAGGAAGGTCGGGCTCACCGTGTTGATGAAGTGCGAGGCGAAGATTCCCGAAGCCAGCATGTCGACCGGGTTGTTCGACCGGCTCTCCTCGTAGTTTTCCGGCGGGCGCTCGTAATAAAGGTTCTGCCAGAACTGCGCGGCGTCGATGCCGCGGTCCTCAATCTGGGCCAGCGTCGACTTGTAGGTGTGGATGTTGTGCACGGTGAACAGGCAGGGAATCCCCATCCGGCGCGCCGCGGCCGGGATGAGCCCGGTCATCCAGTCGTTGCAGTGGATCAAATCCGGCTTCACGTCGGGGATGATGTTGTTGATCACCTCGCGCTGGAACGCCATCGCCTGCAGGAAGCTGTCCTTCGAGTAGTTGCTGTAGACCGAGTCGCGGTAGTAGAAAATCCGGTCTTCGGCCAGGTGGATGCGGCTGTTGTGCAGGTGGCTCATGTAGACCCGCAGCTCGTCGCTGATCAGCTTGCCCACGTCGACATGGAACATCTTCCGGTAATGCGGCAGCGCGACATGCACGTCGGCCCCCTGGCGGAAGAGCGCGCCGACCAGCGACGCGGAGACGTCCGCCAGACCTCCGGCCTTGGCGTGCAGCGTGTTGGCCATATTGCCCATCCCCTCCGGGAGATAGGTGATTTCAGGGGTGACGACCAGAATGGTCGGGGATGCCTGGGTTGCTCTTCTCATCATGGTGGCGCGGTCTCCTCTGGACTTCCTCTTCCGTCCGTAAAATCAGTTCACACGCAGCCGGAAGGACGGGCACCGTGCCCGTCTCCCTTCCGGCTTGGGCGGTTGCGTTCCGCCGTCAGCGAGGCCAGCACACGAAGCCGGGCACGCTGTTGTCCCACTCGTGGCCGGTCGCCTTGATGCGGGCGGTCAGGCCGAAGCGGCCGGACACGTGACAGGTCATTTCGCAGGAGTAATGGTAATTGTGGTCGCCGAGCTCCTCGACCATCTCCATCTTTTCGCATCCGCTGGAGATGATTTCGTTGTGCGCGTTGACCGTGCCGTAATAGGCTTCGACCTCGACCTCTTCCGGCTTGAGTCCGGCCAGGTGGACGCGGGTCCACACCTTGAATTTGTCGCCGACGTGGAGGTCGGAGAGGTCGCCTTCGACGGTGGGCCGCTCGACGTAGAGCTTGCCGCCGTCGAACCCGTCGACCAGGCGCGCCTTTTCGGTGACCAGCTCCTGCGCATAGGCGGCCTTGTCCGCCGACAGCTTCCGGAACGAGGCCGCGGCCGGTTCGTAGAAGAAGCGGTTGTACTCTTCGACCATGCGCTCGCTCGAGAATTCGCCGAGCCCGGTGACGATCGACGCTTTCATCCGCTTGATCCAGCGCAGCGGCAGGTCGCCGCCGGAACGCTCGTAGAAGGCCGGAATGATATCGTTCTCCAGCAGGTTGAAGAGCTGCTGCGACTCGTAGTTGTCGCGGTCCTCGTCTTCGGTGTAGTAGTCGTTGCCTTCGATGGCCCAGCCGTTTTCGCCGTTCCACCCTTCCGCCCACCAGCCGTCGAGGATGCTGCAGTTGATGACGCCGTTGATCGCGGCCTTCATGCCAGAGGTTCCGCTCGCTTCCTGCGGGCGGCGCGGCGTGTTGAGCCAGACGTCGACGCCCTGGGTGAGGCTGCGGGCCATGCCGATGTCGTAATTCTCGAGGAACACCAGCCGGTCCTGCACGCCGTTGTCCTCGGCGAACTGAACCAGCTGCTGGATCAGCTTCTTGCCCTCGTCGTCGGCGGGATGGGCCTTGCCGGCGAAGATGAACTGGATGGGGCGGTTCTTGTCCTTCAGGAGCGCGAGCAGCCGTTCCGGATTCCGAAGCAGCAGCGTGCCGCGCTTGTAGGTCGCGAAGCGGCGCGCGAACCCGAGGGTCAGCGCATCCGGCGACAGCGTGTTCTTGGTGTGGTCGGTCTTCCCCTTGCTGTGGTCCGCGGAGAGGTAGCGGACGTTGCTCTGCAGCAGCCGCCGGGCTTTGCGGACCAGCGACTGGCGGCTCAGTTCGTGCGCCATCCAGAGCTCTTCGTCCGGCATGGTGCAGATTCCCTCGATCAACTGGTCGATCGACGGGTTGTGCGCCCATCTCGGCGTGAGGTAACGCTCGTAGAGCCCCCAGAGGCGGCTCGACACCCACGACGCGATGTGCACGCCGTTGGTGATGTGCTTGATCGGAATTTCGGAAACCGAACGCTGCGGCCAGAGGTTCTTCCACATTTCGCGGGCGACTTCGCCGTGCAGCTTGCTGACGCCGTTGCTGAAATTGGCCAGCCGCAGCCCGAACACGGTCATCGACATCTCGCTGGCGTGGTTGCGGTCGTTGATCGGAATCCCCCAGCGGATCACCCGGTTCACGTCGAGGTGCGCCTCGGAAGCGAACGCGTTGAGGTACGGCCGCAGCATGCCGATGTCGAACACCTCGTTGCCGGCCGGAACCGGCGTGTGGGTGGTGAAGATGTTGGAGCGCCAGACCACTTCCAACGCAACGTCCGGCTCGTAGCCGAAGTCGTTGACCAGGTGGGAGATGCGGGCGAGCGACAGGAACCCGGCGTGGCCCTCGTTCATATGGCAGACCTGCGGATTGTAGCCCATGGCGATCAGTGCCTTGAAGCCGCCGATGCCGAGCAGCAGCTCCTGGTGGAGCCGCATCCGCTTGTCGCCGCCGTAGAGCCGCCACGAGATTTCGCGGAGGTCCGGCGGATTTTCCGGAATTTCGGTGTCGAGCAGCAGCAGCGGAATGTTGCCGACCCAGAGCACCCAGACCGCCGCGTAGAGATCGCGGTCGATCAGGCGGATGTGGATGGTGACCTCCTGGCCCTTCTTGTCCCGGCCGCGTTCGAGCGGCAGGTTGTGGAGTTCCGAGACCGGGTAGTGTTCGATCTGCCAGCCGTTGCGGTCGAGCACCTGGGTGAAGTAGCCCTGCTTGTAGAGCAGCCCGACCGCGACCAGCGGCAGCGAGAGGTCGCTGGCCGCCTTGAGGTGGTCGCCGGCGAGCACGCCGAGGCCGCCCGAGAAGATCGGAATGCTCTCGTGAATGCCGAATTCAAGCGAAAAATAGGCGATGGTGCGGTCCTTTTCGAACCGGTCCTTCGGCACGTAGCGTTCGAACTCCGCCTGGACCACCCGCAGGTGGCGGCGGTAGGTGGGGTCGTGCGCCAGCTCTTCGAGCCGGGTCTGCGGAACGGTGCGCAGGAACTCCTTGGGGTTGCCGCCGAGTTCGCGCCACAGGTTCGGGTTGATCCGTACGAAGAGCTCGATCGCCATCGGGTGCCAGCACCACCAGATATTATTGGAAAGCGTTTCCAGGAAATGGAGCTCCTCGGGAATACGCGGGCCTACGTTGTAAAGTTGAACATCCATAATTCACCACCAGATTTTTCGGTAAAGATAAAAAATTCCCCGCCGTTTCCCATATGGAAACCGCAGATTCCCCGGAGGAGGGGTCAATCGGCCGCCGCCGGACGCATTCGCTCCGTCACGCGCCTCCCGCCGTTTCGGGAAGAGGCGCACGCCGTCGCGGGAACCGTCCGGCCGGACCGGCCGTGCTTACGTCACTTCTCTTCGAGCACGAGCACGCTGTTGAGCGAGCCGATGTCGTTCGGAGTGAAATTGGGATTGTGCTCGTCGATCTTCCACTCGCCGTTGACTACGAACTTGTATTCGTAAACGCCGGGAGCGAGCATCATCGTTCCGGTGTAGATTCCGTCGCCGTTCTTGTCGATCAGTTGCTTGTCCGGCAGCCATTCGTTGAAACTGCCGGCGACCGCCACGACCATGCCGGGGTCATCTTCGTAAAGGAAGGTAACCCTGCGCCGGACCGGCCGATTGGTTTTCGTCATGTTCTTTCCAGCCATAATACGCCTCCTCTTTCTGTTGGGGTGAATCTTCGCCGCCGTGCCGCCCGAACTGCTTCAGGCAACATGCCGGAATCATATTGCAACTCCCTGGCACTCAATTGCGCAGCGCGGCCGTTAACTCCCCCGGGCCGTGCGGCGACAACGAAAATTCCAAAAATCGTTCTTCCTCACGATGCAATAATATAACATTGCTTTTTGCGTTGTCAAGTTCCTCTTCCGATTTAAAATATTAAGATTCAATGAAAAGAGTTGTCTCCGATCTGTTTGTAAAATTACATGTTTATTTTTACAAAACCCGGATTCCGCCGGGTCGCGCCGCGGGTTTGGACTGGATTGACTTTTTCGCGATTTTTGCGCGGTTCGGCAACCGGCCCCTTTTCATCCGGCATTGTCTGTGGTATAGTTTTGTCATCGCCATTCAATCGAATCGGGAGGTTTTGGAATGAAGCGCTGGAAAAAGCTTGATCTTGAAGTGTCGCTGAAGCCGTTCATGGAGCGGAGCCGGGCCGGATATGAGAAAACGGCGGAGACGATCTTCCGCCAGTGGGAAGTGCTGATCGGCGAGAGCGAATCCGTCTCGCTGATGTTCTGGGCCGCCGACGGCTCGGAGATTTTGGACTACAATGGCAATATGGCCGACACCTTCGAGTGGGCCAAGTGGATCGGCGTCGCCAATCCGCACGGCGAAAGTTCCGGCCTCGCCCCCGAGTTGAAGAGCATCCACGAACGCCAGCGCTCCTATCTCGAAGGGGAGATGCCGGATTGGACCTACGGGGATTTCCGCGAATTGATGGAGGTTCTCCGCACCGTGTTCCGCCGCCGCTTCGGCCGCGAACTGCGGATCGGCGCGACCTTCGACCCCGGCCCGGAATTCGCCGTGTCGAGTTTCAAATACGAACGCCACCCCGAGGTCTGCCGCGGCTTCTGTCTCGGCGGCAAGACCTTCGTCTGTTGCTACACCGCGCTCCATGCCGACAACCGCCCCTACGCCGCCTATCCGAACGGGATTCCGGAGGGCGAGCCGTTCGGCCGCTTCCTCGGCAAACAGTCGCAGAAGTATCTGACCGACATGGGGTTCGATTACATCTGGCTCTCCAACGGCTTCGGTTTCGGCATGGAGACCTGGGGCGCCACCGGGGCGATCTTCGACGGGGCCGATTTCGCCCCCGAACACGCCGACGAAGTGCGCCGGTCGATGCACGATTTCTGGCTCGATTTCCGGCGCGAATGCCCGAAGATTCCGATCGAGACGCGCGGAACCAACCTCTCCACCGGCATGGACCTCTCCAGCGACGCCACGCCGCTGCGCGAAATCTACCGCGAAGTCGCCGACCTCGAAGTGCCGCCGAATTCGCCGTGGGCCGCCCTCGACGGCGATTTCGGCATGGAGCTGGCCGGCTGGATGTCCCACGTCGCCGAGCTTCCGGCGGGGAAGGGCTACCCCTTCCGTTTCTACACCCACGACATCTGGTTCATGAATTCGCCGTGGCTCGACCGCTACGGGCGCAGCCCGCACGACATCTTCCTGCCCATGGCGGTGTGCCGTCTGGACGGGGAGGGCAAGCCGCAGCTCCCGACCGCGCTGCATATGCTCTCCATCGACGACTCCTACGGCCGCATGCCGGATCAGGTTCCCTATGAAGTCATTCCGTATATCCAGGACGCCCGGCGCACGGCCCCCGACCAGGCCGGGCCGCTGGTCTGGCTCTA
The DNA here is from genome assembly GCA_964435365.1 of uncultured Victivallis sp. GTDB lineage: Bacteria > Verrucomicrobiota > Lentisphaeria > Victivallales > Victivallaceae > Victivallis. The sequence continues at coordinate 25,294 of CAYSZM010000042.1, forward strand.
CCCCTTCGACGAATATCACGACCTCGTCTACGCCGGGGAACGGCTCGAGGAAGTGTTCGCCGGTGATTACCTCATCCGCGGCGCGATCAACTGCGGGTTGCCGCTCAACACGGTGGTTTCGACCGGCAACTTCCTCTCCGCTCCCGGGGCCGTCTTTCAAGACCGGATTCTCGTCGCGCCGACGGCGGTCACCGTCAATCCGCAAGTGACGGCGAAGCTCGAAGCCTTCCTCGCCTCCGGCGGCCGCGTCCTCTTCTACGGACCGGCCCGCGGCGAAGCGGTCGAACGGCTGCTCGGCGTGGTTCCGGCGGAACCGCTCGACGGCGAATTCGACGTGGTCGGCTTCGGCCGGGTCAGGCACCTGGCCCGCTACTCGGGCGGTGCGCTCGACCGGGAATTCGCGCCGGGGAGTCCGGCCGAAACGATGTTCCGCTACGAGTCCGGCGGCCAGTCCCGCCCCGCCGTCAGCCGCATCGCCAAACCGGAGTGGAACGGCGGAAGCATCGTCTGGGTCCGCGGCAGCAACTCGTTCTCGATGGAGAAAAACTGCCACTTCTCCACCGCGTTCGACCGCAATGTGTTCGAGCGCTCCGAAGCGATGCTGGTGCGGGCGCTGGCCCAATTCGGCTACGCGATCGAATTCGACCGCGCCGACGCGACGACGCCGGAACCGCGGCTCACGCTGCGCTTCCATGACAACTCCCTCCGCCTCTCCGGCTTCGGCACCGACACGACGGTCGTCGAGCACTTCCGGTTCCCCGACGGCGCGCCGGTGTTCACCGGGGCCGATACACTGGTCCGCAACGGATTCGCCGCCTATCCCGCCGAGCGCGCGGTCAACCGCGAATGCCGCCTCTTCGTCGACATGGCCGAAGGCCGCCTCCGCTGCCGCGAGGAGATTTCCCTGATGCCCGGCGTCAAGCGCCGGATCAGCCTCGGCGGACTCAGCGCCGCCCGCGTCGTCTTCCGCCCGGAAGCGGATCATGTCGCATCGGTCCGCTTCTCCCACGGCGGATACGCCGGCGTCAAGCGCACGCTGCTCGAACCTTCCACCTTCGAAGCCCGGCTCGAAACCGACGGTTTCGGCCCGAAATATATTCTGGAAAACATCTCAGGCGACCTGCTGGTCTCCTGGGGAGAGGAGAACTGAAATGAACATCGCCAGACGCAAACCCCTCACCGCCCGGGTCGGCATCTTCGGAGTCGGACTCGACACCTATTGGCACCAGTTTCCCGGCCTTCTCGACGAACTGCTCGCCAAAAAAGAGATACTGAAAAATAAACTCTCGGCCCACTCCGTCGAACTCTTCGACTTCGGCATGATCGACAACGCCGAACGCGCCGCCGAAGCCCTCCCGAAACTCGAAGCCGCCGACCTCGACCTCCTCTTCGTCGACATGCTGACCTATGCCACCAGCGCCACCTTCGGCATGATCGTGCGCCGGATGCAGGTCCCCGTCGTCCTCGTCGCCCTCCAGCCCCTCGCGGCCATGGACTACGCCCGCGCCAACACCTATATGCAGCTCTGCAACGACGACCTCTGCTCGGTTCCCGAATTCACCGGCGTCGCCGTCCGCATGGGCAAATCCGCGCCCCCGCTCATCATCGGCCAGCTCGAAGGAGACGCCGCCGCCGACGCCGAACTCGCCGAATGGTGCCGCGTCGCCCACGTCATCCACGACCTCCGTCGCGCCCGCCTCGGCCACATGGGCCACGTCCTCGAAGCCATGCTCGACATGCAGACCGACCCCACCGCCGTCACCGCGGCCTTCGGCGCTCACGTCGTCCAGTGCGAAGCCGACGAGTTCCTCCCCGTCTGCCGCGAAGTCGACCCCGCCGGTAACGAAGTCGCCGAAATGAAGAAACGCATCCTCGCCTTCTTCGACACCCCCGACCCCGTCTCCGACCCGCTCACCCATAAACTCACCGAGCAGGACCTCGAAACCGCCGCCGTCGTCGCCGTCACCCTCGAACGCTTCATCGAAAAGAAGCACCTCGACGGTCTCGCCTATTATTACGAAGCCGAACCCGAGTCCCAGCTCCGCCGCATCGTCACCAATTTCATCGTCGGCAACTCGCTTCTCACCGCCGCCGGTTTCCCCATGTGCGGCGAATTCGACATCAAAACATGCATCGCCATGCTCATCTTCGACCGGCTCGAAATCGGCGGCTCCTTCGCCGAATTCCACCCCGTCGACTTCAGCCGCGATACCGTCTTAGTCGGTCACGACGGCCCCCATCATCTCAACATCGCCAACGGACGCCCCGTCATCCGCAGTCTCAAAAAGTATCACGGCAAACCCGGCTCCGGCGCAGGCGTCGAATTCAACATCAAAACCGGCCCCATCACCATGTTGAGCGTCACCGTCGACGCCTCCGGCAAATTCAAGTTCGTCGTCGCCGAAGGCGAATCCGTCGACGGTCCCATCCCCCCCACCGGCAACACCAACACCCACGGCAAATTCCCCCCCGACGTCCGCACCTTCCTCAAACGTTGGGTCGCCGCCGGCCCCACTCACCACTTCGCCCTCGGCATCGGCCATCACGCCGAAACCGTTCGCAAAGTCGGCGACGCTTTCGGCATCGAAACTGTCATCATCTAACTCCTGTCTCGTGGGAATCAGAGGGGGCGCTTCGCCCCCCTCCGAACCTCCCCCAGACCGGCAGGGTGCCGGTGCCGGGTACTTGAGATCCGCATCAAATGCTGCGCATTTAATGCTCCGACTAAGAAATTCGGGAGGTAATGCG
>CAYSZM010000043.1:0-27557 GCA_964435365.1 uncultured Victivallis sp.
AATGCGCAGCATTTGATGCGAATCTGGTCGCGGCACCGGCACCCTGCCGGTCGGGAGGGTTAAGGGAGGGCGAAGCGCCTCCCTTATTCCCACGATCAGGCAAACGGGAATCCCGGCAGCCAGCGTTCGAGCACTTCGCGCAGCCGGTCGGGGGTGACCGGTTTGGTGAGATAATCATCCATCCCGGCGGCGCGGCAGATATCCTGATAGCCATCCAGCGCGTGGGCGGTCACAGCGATGACCGGAATCCGGTGATTCCGCACCGGGCTCTCCGGGTCGCGAATCCGCCGGGTCGCCTCGAGGCCGTCCAAATCCGGCATCTGAACATCCATCAACACCAGACGGTAAGGTTTCTCGGTCAGTTTCTGAAGCACCTCGAAGCCGTTCCCGGCGACATCCGCCCGCACCCCCAGCTTCTTCAATAAAAACAGCATCACTTTCTGATTGACGGTGTTGTCGTCGGCAAGCAGGATATCCGCACTGTCGGATTCCGGTTCAGGCGTTGCGGAAGCGCCTTCGGCGACCGCTTCCGCCTCGGACTCCGCCTCCGGACAGGCGCGCAGCAAAGCACGCAGTTCCGTCCGGTTGATCGGTTTGTTGATCGAGCAGCAGAACCCGACCGCAGTCGGCAGCACGTCTTCCAGCCGGGTGCCCAGCGGAATCATGGCGATCAGGCAAAGCTCGTCGAAAGCGGCGTCCCGTCGGATTTCGGCAGCCAGGGCAACGGGGTCCTTCTCCGGCATGACCCAGTCGATCAATACGGCGCGGAAAGGCTCGCCGGCCTCCTGCGCCCGGCGCAGCAAATCGGGAACCGCCGCGGGGTCCGCCGTTCCGGACGGACGCAGCGAATGCGATGCCAGTTCCCGCATCAGAGCCTCCCGCACGGCGGGATTGTCATCGACCACCAGAATTCGGGCGCTGCGCCATTCCGGAGCGGGAAGGATGGCCGAGTCTTCCACCGCCGCCCGGGCCAGCGGGACCGCGAAGCTGAATTCCGACCCGACGCCGACCTGGCTGGAGAACCGCATCGTACCTTCCATCCGCTCGACCAGCCCCTTGGTAATCGGCAGCCCCAGCCCGGTGCCGCCGTACTTGCGTTTGACCGAGGAATCCGCCTGGAAAAACGGATCGAAGAGAAACGGCTGCTGCTGACGCTCCACCCCGATTCCGGTGTCCCGCACGGTAAAGCGGACCACGACGGAATCGGCGGTCTGACTTTCGACAAACGCCTCCAGAACGATTTCGCCCCGGTCCGTGAACTTGACGGCGTTGCCGGCCAGATTCATGAGCACCTGCCGGAGCCGCAGGCTGTCGCCGCAAAGGCGCGCCGGAACCTCGGGAGAAACCGCCACGACCAGCTCGACGTTCTTGGCATGGGCCGACAGCGCCAGGCCGCCGGTCACGCCTTCCAGCAGTTCGTCCAGGTTGAAATCGCCCGGGTTGAGCTCGATTTTTCCGGCCTCAATCCGGGAGAAATCCAGAATGTCGTTGATCAGCTCGAGCAGCAGTTTCCCACTGGAGTTGATGATATCGACCAGATTCTGCTGCGCGTTGTCCAGCCGGGTGTCGCGCAGCAGGTCGGTCACGCCGATCACCCCGTTGATCGGAGTCCGGATTTCATGGCTCATGTGGGTCAGGAATTCGCTCTTCGCCCGGCTTGCCGCTTCCGCCAGCTTCCGGCTGTGGAGCAGCGCAGCTTCCTCCAGACACCGGGCGTGGACGTTGACCAGCATCTGGGCAAAGACGTTGAGCAGCCGCGCTTCCTCTTCGGTGTAGGAGTGCTCTTTTTCGATGGAATCGAACCCGACGAACCCCAGGCACCGGTCGCCATCCATCAGCGGGACGCAAATCAGGGTTTTGATCTCTTCCAGCCCGAACGCCTTCCCGATCTCCTCCCGGAGCGGCAGTTTTTTCGCATCGGAACTGTCGATCGTCCGGCCGCTGCACAAGGCCTCCACCCACCAGGAGAGGTCGGAGTACGGAATATTCTGGAGACGGTCGATCCGGGGCGGAATGCCCGGCGCACACCATTCGCGGGTGTTGGAACACAGCCGCCGGCCGGAATCGAATTCAAACACAGAAAACCGGTCGATATCCAGAAATGCGCCGAACTCGGCCAGCGAATGATTGATCGCGGCGTCGAGCTGATCCAGCGGCAGATTGATATAGGTCGAGGCGACCTCGGTCAGAATTTTCTGAAATTCGACCTGCCGCTCTTTTTCTTGTTCGGCCATTTTCCGGCTGGTGATGTCGATGCATTCGCCCCGATAGCCGAACAGCCTGCCGTTCGGCCCGAAGAGCGGCATCCCCTCGGCAGAAACCCAGATCACCCGTTTGTCCTTCGTCTCCAGCCGGATTTCGACGTTGCGGAACGCCTGTTTGGCGCGGGACAGCGCAATCATGCTGTCCCTGAAAATCCGACGATCCGGTTCAGGGCACAAATCGTGAAAACGCATGATGCCGACCATCTCCCCGAACCGGTAGCCCAGCAGGTTTTTCGAAACGTCATTCACGTAGGTGAACAACCCCTGTTCGTCGATATCCCATACCAGGGTCCGGCTGTGCCGGCACAGCTGCCGGAAACGGAACTCGCTCTCCCCGAGCTTCTCGGTGCGCTCAAGGACCAGCCGCTCCAATTCCGAACGGCGGCGTGTAATCAGATAGGCGATCAGCGCCAGCGCAGCGGTGAAAAACAACCCGGCGATCAGGATGATCTTGTGCCGCCACAACGGGTAAGACCGAATGAATCCGACTCCGGGCCGGGCGGAGAAGCAGAACACCTTGCCGAAGGAGAAGAGATAGCGGCGAACATCGTCGCGCGCGCGAAAATATGCGGGAATGCCGAACAGGGAGAGCGGTCTCGTACCAGCCTCCTCCCGCAATACCGAAAATCCGATCTCCACCATATCCTTGCGCACTTCGCTGCGGCTCTGAATCGACGGAATCCGCAAAACGACAGCGGCCATGCCAAGCAGCCGGTCTTCCTGTTCGGGAAAGAAGACCGGGCGAAAAACCCAGATCATCGCCCCTTTTTCCGAGAAAAGGGTCGACCAGACCGGGTCCGTTGCGGCGGCCATCCCATTCTTCTTCGCCTCCTGAAGCGCCGCACGCAACTTCGGTTCGGACATGAGGTCGAAGCCGGCAAGATCGTGATTGTCCTTTCCCGGTTCCACATACAGGACGGGGAAACGGACCTCCGCCGCCGCGGGAGCGGGCGACGGCCAGATTCGAAAGCCGGAATCGTCGTCCTCCCGCCTGATTCTCGCCTCAAAAGAAGCCGCCTCGGCGGCGGGAACGGCCGGAGCCCAAAGCCACGCCTGAACCAGCGGATTATCCGTCAAATAGCAGAAGTAATGAAAAAAATCGCTCCGGCGAACCGCCGTGCTGTGATGAAAAAAGGCGGACAGACCTTCGAGCTCGGCGGAACGGATATTCTCGATGACCTGGGCGATCTGCGCGGTTTCACTGAACGCGAGTTGCTGGAAAAGCCGGTTCCGGCTGATCGACTCCTGGCTGTGAATGCGCCAGGCGGCAAACAGAGAAAGAGCGATACCGATCACCACGACGCCGATCACTTCAAAGTACTGCAGCCAACGCGGCGAGGCGCCTCCCTGAAATCGCCGACGGCGGTAAAGACGGACCCAGGCGAAGGCGATCCCGGTCAAAATCAGGGTCAGCCAGGCGCCGGGCAATCCGGCGAGGATCAGCGACTTCCGCCATAAACCGGCCTCGACGTCCACCCCCAGCCCGGCCAGCGCCTGACCCGTCCGGGGATCTTTGACCGGAACCTGGGCCGAAACCCAGACGCCCCATTGGTCAGCGGTCGGGCCTTCGACGATTTCGGTTCCTTCTCGCATCGCCTTCTGATACTCGGCGGTGCCTTCGGCATACCGTTGGCCCGGAGGAGAATAACCGGGGGAATCCGACGGTTCGTTATCGGCGAAAAAAAAGATCGTGCCGTCGGGGCGATACCCCATCAGATAAACGAATCTGATATCGGCGTTATCCCGCTTCAGCAGAGAAAGCTGTTGTTTGATGCGAAGATATTCGGGCCTGGCAAGGTCCGCGCCGGAGCCGGAGAGCCTCTTGATCCGTTCGGGGCTGACCGCCTCGGCCATCAACCGGGTCCGGTCCAGCAAGGCGGTGCGCATCTGCCGGTCGGCATCCCGAACCTCCCACCAGGTGTAAAGGCCACCGGCGAGGAGAAATCCTGCCGCAACGACAAGTTGGATCACCCAGAGGCGCTTCCAGACAGGACAGGACACCCCGTCCAGCTTCTCGCCCCCGGCGATGATATTCTTCGCAATATTCACGGGAACCTTCTCCGTCAACCCGATTTCGAAGATCTCCCTCTCCCCTCGGGCCCTGACCTCCGGGTGGAATTTCTCCAATTATTACTTTACGCCATGATGACGTATTTTTCAACCCCGCGAAACAAACAGCAGATCGTTCGGGAACGAAAAAAGTGCTTCGATCTTTTCTTTATCGACATTTATGGATGGTGAATACGGTCAACGGCAGGCGGAACTCCACGGTTTCGCACCCGCTCGTCTGCGACTGCCGGAAAAGGTCCGTCCAGGACTCCTCCAACCGCGTTCTGCCGGTGTCGGAAAGAAGATAGGAGTAGTAGAAAAACGGCCTCAGTAAAACAGCCAGCGCCTCAGGCGTCTCCTGAAAAATCACATCGAATTCCGTAAAGCTCAAATCGGCGCCGAACCCGTCGACCCGGTCAAACAGGTTCACGATCCCCTCGGAGCAGCCGAACTCCGGGCTGCCCAGCGCCACCAGTTTCTCCGGGGCGACATCCTCCGCGACGACCGCCGCCAGAGCTTTCCGAATCGCGGCGAACATAAGATTGTTGCCATATATCCCCGGAATGACCGCCGCCAGAACTCCGGACGGGCGCAATATCCTCGCAATCTCAGATAGCGACTGTTCGACCGGCTGAAACAGCATCAGCGCCATATGACAGAGCACCGCATTCGCCGACCCGTCCGGGAGGGACAGCGCGGCCGCCGATTCGTTGAGGAACCGCACATTGCCGTACTCTCCGCAACGAGCCTCGGCCAACGCCAGTTCGGAGCGGTTGAGGTCGATGCCGAAAACCCGGCCGGCCGGCCCGACTTTCAGCGCGGCAAGCAGCGTAAGCGCGCCGCTGCCGCAGGCGAGATCGACCGCGGTCATACCGCGTTTCAGTTTCGCGGCGTCCGCCAGGATTTCATAACTGGAACGGCCGTCGCGGGTTCTTCCATGCCCGAGCACACTCTCGGTGATACCGGGAGCGACGTCGTGAACCGACATCAGAAATTCCGAAGCACGATCGGCGGCAGGAGAGAAAGAGGAGTCCATTTTCAGAATAATTTCCAAATCAGAGTTAACGTCAGGTAGAATCCGGCGGCGAGAAATACGACGCCGGTGATCCGCTGCGCCCACACCTCGAACCCGGCCAGGCGATGGTATGCGCGCCCGACCCGGTTGGCGGAGAACGCCAGCAGAAACGCGAAAAGCAGCACCGGCAACCCGGTGGCGACCCCGAACACGCCGGGAAGGAGGAAGCCGGATTCCAGCCGGACCGCCAGCGGCAGCAGGCTGCCGAAAAACAGCGCCGCCGAAGTCGGGCAGAAACTCAGGGCGAACAAGACGCCGAGCAGAAATGCGCCGCCTACGCCGAACCGTTCCGCGCGCCGCCGCACCGCTTCCCCGAGTCTGCCGCCCGAACCGGTGTTAAACCGAATCAGCCCGAGCAAGACCATCGCCACCAGAATCAGCAGCGGCCCCATCAGCAGATTCATGTACTTCTGGAGCACATTTGAGAGCGCCGACGCTGCGGAAAGACCGCCGACCAGCAAAATGCCGAGAGCCGCATAGGTCAGCGTCCGCCCCAGCGTATAGAGCAGGCCTGCGGCAAGAACAGCGCCGACCCGACCGACCTTGCGGCCGACAAAGCTGATCGCGGCGATGTTGGTCGCCAGCGGACACGGGCTGATCGAGCACAGAAAGCCAAGCCAGGCCGCCGTGACGATCGCCGGGACGAATTCGTTCATCGTTCGGCGAGCATTTTCGCCGCGCCGTCCTGGAGGTACGAGGAGAATTTCCCCGGCTCGCCGACCAGCGTCCAGACCGCGTCGAAGGTTTCGTACTTCCCGTCCTTCGCCATGACCACCGTCCGCGACGCAAGCTGGAAATCCTTGATGAAATGCTCATTGGCGGGCTCGTCGACATTGACCGAGCGGAACACCACCCGGCCGTCGGCGAGCTCGTCGGCGTATTTGGCCTGAATAGCGGCTTTGGCAAGCTCCTCGATCCGGTTGCAGGTCATGCAACGCTGGGTGCCGTGGAAATAATAGACGGTGAGCGCATCGGAGCGGACCGGAACATCGCCCGCTTCGGAGACGGCGGCAGCGGCAGTCGAATCCGAACTCCGGGACATGACTTCCCGGACGACCACGAACGCCACGCTGGCAAGAACGAACAGCAGAAGCACCGCAGTCAGCCATTTTTTCGCGCTCCCGCAGCCGCAGCAGCAGGAAGTCTCTTTCGGTTTTTCCGTCTCGGCACCGCCGCCGCAGCAGCAGGAGGTCTCTTTCGGTTTTTCCGTCTCCTTCTCCGCCTCCTTCTCCGCCCCGCCGCAACAGCAGCAGGAGGACTTTTCGGCGACGGGTTCCTCCGGCGACGCGGCACAGCAGGGGGCGTCCGCGCCCGGCGTCATCAGTTCCGCCGCTTTCTCTGGGGAAAGGACCTTGCCGACGCTGACCACTTTGCCGTCGATCGCCAATGCCGGAGTCATCATGACGCCGAACGCGGTGATTTCATTGATGTCGGTCACCTTTTCGATCTCGCACTCCAGACCGAGTTTGGCCGCCGCCTCTTTGACATTGGCCGCCAGCTTTTCGCACTTGTCACACCCGGAACCAAGAATCTGCACTTTCATGATCGTTACCTCCTTAGTCATGGAAATTGCCGTCACATCAAAACCCAATCGAAACAATATCCGCCGATTACCGCGGTCAGAAAAACCAGCGCCACGATGGCGGCGACAATCCGCGCCCGGAAGATGCTCAGCAACATCGACATCTCCGGAATCGCCATGCCCGCGCCGCCGATAATCAGCGCGATCACCGCGCCGAGGCTCATCCCCTTTTTCACCAGGGCGAGGCCGATCGGAATGGCGCTCTCCGCCCGGATGTACAGCGGAATGCCAACCAGCGCCGCCACCGGAATGGCGAAAACCCGATCCTTGCCGGCAATCGCGACGACCCATTCCCCGGGAACATATCCGTAAATCACCGCCCCAACGGCGGTTCCGAGAATCAGGTAAACCAACACGCCAAGCAGGTCGCGATAGGCGGAAGAGAAGGCCTTGCCGAGTTTCCCCTTCAGGGAAAGAGCCGGCGCGTCTCCGGTTTCGCAGCAACCGCCGTCCGGCACTCCGGCGAGGGCGCGCACATAGCGTTCCGCATGAATCCGGCTCATCGCCGCCCCGCCCCCGATCGCGGCCAGAAAGCAGACTCCGGAATAGACCAGGCACGCCTTCCAGCCCATCATCGTCCAGACCATGCCGACGATGATCGGGTTCAGCAGGGGCGAAACCATCACGAACGTCATGATCGGCCCGATGGCGACTCCGGCATGAAGCAGCCCCAGCGTCAGGGGAACGGTCGAGCAGGCGCAGAACGGCGTGACGCCGCCGAGCGCCGCCGCCATGACATAACCGTACCGCCCGGAGAGATACCGGCCGAGTTTCTCCTTCGGGATGTACTGCAGAATCAACGCGATCACCGTGCTGATCGACAGGAAAAGCAGCACCAGCTCGAGAAAGATGAAACCGAAATATCCGAGCGCATCAACCAGCGTGTTCATTCTCAGAAGCTCCCGTAGATGAATCCCAGCGCGGTCGAAAACACAATGACCAGCGAGACGAAGGCGACCGTCTTCTTCGGCCCCATCACGCCGTTGATGACCAGCATGTTCGGCAGCGACAGCGCGGGCCCCGCCAGCAGCAGCGCCAGCGCCGGCCCCTTGCCCATCCCGGCGTCGATCAGCCCGGCGAGAATCGGGACTTCGGTCAGCGTGGCGAAGTACATGAACGCCCCGGCGAACGAAGCGAAGAAGTTGGCCGAAAGCGAATTGCCGCCGACCGCTTTCGCCACCCACTCTCCCGGAATCAGCCCCTCATGCCCGACCCGGCCCAGCAGCAGCCCGGCGATCAGGACGCCGAAGAGCAGGAGCGGCAGGATCTTTTTGGCGAAATCCCAGCTGGTTTCGAACCAGCTTTTGAGTTCGCCCTCTTTCGCTGTACTGGTGAATGCGCCGATGCCGAGAAATCCGGCGGTGAACGCCAGCAGCGGATTGTCCGGAAACACCGCCGCCAGCGCCGCCACCGGGACTGCAATGACGAGAAGTTTCCAGAGTTTCAGCCCGTAATACCTGACCAGCATGAAACCGAGAACCAGCGCCGCCGCCGAGGTCAGATACCACTTGACGCTCCAGATCGCCGTCCAGACATCCCCGGAGTCATCCGATTTCCCGAAATTCGCAAACACCAGAATGGCCACCATGCTGCCGAGGTACACCACATTCTGCCAGAGCGGACGCCCGGCCTCGACTTCCGGCTCCTGCGCGGCCAGCCGGACCTTTTCCGCCTCTTCCTTGCGAAAGAGCAGATGCATGCACAGGCCGATGACGACCGACAGCCCGACCGCGCCGAACGCGCGCGCCGCTCCGAGCTCGACGCCGAGCACCCGCGCCGTCAGCACGATCGCCATGATGTTGATCGCCGGGCCCGAGTAGAGAAACGCCGACGCCGGGCCGAGCCCCGCGCCCATCTTGTAAATCCCGGCGAAAAGCGGCAGGATCGTGCAGGAGCACACCGCGAGAATCGACCCCGATACCGACGCGACCAGATAGGCGAGCCATTTCTTCGCCTTCGGCCCGAGGTAACGCATGACCGCCCCCTGACTGACGAAAACGCCGATGGCACCGGCGATGAAGAACGCCGGAACCAGACAGAGCAACACATGCTCCCGGGCATACCACTTGACCAGCCCCAGCGCTTCAATGACGGCGTTATCGAACCGCGCCGTCCCCACCGGCAGCCAGAAACAGATCAGGAACGCCCCGGCCAGCCAGGCCAGATATTTCCATTGCGACTTCCACATACTCAACCCTTTTATATTTTACAAAATGACAAAATAAATACAAAACAAAAAATCAGTTGCCGCATCCTCCGCAGAGGCAGGAGACAAACTGAATCACACACGGTTTCAGAAGACGGTAGAAAACCTGCTTGCCGCGCTTGTCGTCGCCGATGATTCCGGCCCGCTTCAACACCGCGAGGTGCTGGCTGATGGTGGAGAAATCGGCACCGGCGGCCTGCACGAACTCGCAGACGCAATGCTCCTGCCCGTCGGCGAGCTGTTCCACAATCCAAAGCCGCGTCGGGTGGCCGAGCGCCTTGAACACCTCGGCTTCCTTCTTGCAACACTCTTTTTCAAATTTCTGCATTCATTATCCTTTGTTATTTTACAATATAACATAATGTTATCAGAAATCAAGCGGCCGTCAAAACGCATTCGCCGGAAATATCAGTTGAAATATTGAAACAGACGAGTTGCAAACCGCATCCCCGAATGGTATTTCTATAAACAGGACAAAAGGAACATCTTCCGACAGAGGAGCGAATGATGAAACAGATCAAGGCGAAACTGACTTTCTTATCCGCCCAATGGCCGCCTGCGGTAAAAATAGCATGCCGATGCCTTTCGGCGGTGCCGTTCGGCTTGAGTTTCATCACCTTTGCCTGGGGAATGGTCTGCCTTTATGGAGGCCCCGACGCACAGATCGGTTCCGGCATATCAATATGCTGCGCGCTGCTGTCATTTTTGTGTTTTGCCGTTTGCAGCGGAATTTTTCTCGGCCTTTGGCAAATGGCGAGAATCGCACTTCTGATCTGGGCGTTCACATTTGAGCTGTTACTCGGCCTGTGGTGGCTGCTTTGCAGCATCTCGGTCATCGTTGCCGGAAGCAACTCTTATGGTCTTGAGCCACTGGTCATTGTGCAGCTCTTCATGCTTGCCGCCCTGATTCTCGGGGGGTATGGAATCCATCATCTCTTGCGCCGAAAGAAGCACGGGCGGCAGTGAGAACGAACATGTTTCCGGCGCAGACATGACACAAGCATGAACAAATTCCGTTCCGGGGCAGAACCGCCGAAACAGCGGTCCGCTCCATGCCGGATTATTGTTTCGCCGCCGTCGCCTCGCGGGGTGGCAGATAGCCGAGAATGAAACGCAGTTCCCGGGGCTTGCCCCACGGCGCACTGTATTTGACCGAAACCGGAGTGAATTTGATTTCGGGAGAACCGATCTGCTTCAGAAAGCCGTCGAACTCCTTGGGCCGCTTTGCGATCAGCAGGGCGCCTTCGCGGGCGATGCGATCCTTGTAGAGGTCGAAAAACACTTCATCGTCGATTTCACACGCCGGAGGCCGCCCTTCGCTGTAATTCTCGATCACGCCCGACAGCCAGCGCTCGCCCACCACCACCGGAATCGGATCGGAGGAGTGCGCCTGCCAGAAATTCAGCGCCGGGTTCACAATCGCCTCCGGCCGGGAATGAAGCCGCGACCTGGAACTGACCAGAAGATCGATGGAGGTTCCCACAAAGAGAACCGCCGTATAGACCACCAACACCAGAAACAGCCGCCGGAACAGATTCCGGGTGATCACAAAGGGGAAAACCGCGACCACGGCGATCCCGGTCCAGCAGGCGAGCGACGAGAACCACATCAGGATGACGTCGCTCCCGAACAGCGAAATCAGAATGAAGAAACAGGACGGCACCAGCGTGAGAATCAACGACCAGATGAGCGCGTTCCGGTCCACCGGTTTCCGCTCCCGATCCCGGTAACGCGGGAAGCAGAGCAGAAGCAGCACTCCCATCTCCGCCAGCAGGGGATAAAACGCCGTGCCGATTACACTGAGCGGCTTATACCACGGGTGCTCGTCGACCATGCGGTTCTCCACATGCTTGAAGCAGGCGAAATCGTGATCGATCAGCCAGTTGATATGCGGGGCGATCACCAGCAGGAAGACTTCGAACGCCAGATACGGGCCGTAAGAGAAAACCTTCTTCCGGTTCTGTTTCTGCAGGAAGAAAAGCACCAGGAACGCGGCCAGCAGCAGAACGGTCGAATACTTCGCCAGAATTCCCAGCCCGCAGAAGAAGCCGAACAGCGCCCACTGATGCCAGCGGTTGTTGCGCAGCGCGATATAAAAGTAGTAGGCCATGATCGGGCGCAGCGCGATTTCAAGGAAGAAGGAGCTGTACTTCATCCAGGACGGATTGTAATAATGGAGGACATAGAGCAGCAGCGCCGCCGTCGCCGCGCTGTACTGATCCTGCCAGAATTCCCGGGCCAGCTTGTAAGCGTACCACACGCCGACCGCCAGACAGAGCTGTGCAAGCAGATAAAGCCCCCAGTCGGAGTGGCCGGTCAGTACGGAGAATCCGTAGCCCAGCCAGCCGGAGAGCGGCGGGTGCTTGAAGTGCCCCCACGCCCCCTGGGCTCCCCAGGTGACGGCTTCCAACGTATCGAGACTTTGAATATTTTGCAGCAGGGAACACTGCGTCGTCCAAAGTACAATGGAGCCGCCGATGAAAAATAACAGCGCCTTCGACGGGGAATTCCAGAAATTGGCAAAAAAGCGCCGCAGCAGCTCCCTCATAATTCTCCTTCTATAAAATATCTTTCACAATAAATCAATAATCTGTCTTATTAATATGGCCAAAAAACAGACAAAATAAACTCTGTAATATAACATGGCGTGAGCTCGTTTACAAATAAAACTCAGCATCTATCCGCAATTTTTGCATTTTCGTCATGTTGCTGTTTCAAAGACAGTCGATGCGATTCATCAGAAGAGCAATCTTGCCCGCTTGCTTTCCTTGAAAGCTGCGATATAGTGATTCCGAACAGGATCAGTTGCAGGATAGAAAAATCATGATCGCGCGTAAACCGAAAGAAGACGCCGCCCCGTGCCCCGGCCACGGCAGACGGAGAAGGCGCCGGATCGCCGTCGCCGCCGGAATCACCTGCCTGGTGCTTCTGTGTGTGCTTGTCGCCGGTTATATTCTGATGCTCCGCTTTTTTGAAACCGGAATCCTGAAGTCGCAGCAATCCCGGCGTCCCTCTCCCGAACCGTCGATCCGAATCGACGTCGGGAACGGGAAGAAAATCGCGGCGCGCTATCTGCCCGCACCGAATCCCGAAGCGGATACGGTTCTTTACAATTACGGCAATCTCGAAAATCTCGAAGGAAAGCTCGAACTGCTCGATGAATTCCATCGGCGCGGTTACGGCGTGATCGGCTACGACTACGAGGGATTCGGCTCGTCGGACGGCGAAGCCTCACTGACGGCGGCGCTGCGCGACGCCGACGCGGTCTACCGCTATCTGACCCGGACCCGCGGCATCGCGCCGGGCCGGATCATCGCGGTGGGGTTTTCCATGGGCAGCGGCCCGGCCTGCTACCTCGGGAACCGGTATCCGCTGGCCGGAATCGTACTGGAAGGCGGACTCGCCTCCGTATTGCAGGTAATCATCCCCTGGAGCGGCTGGCCCGGAGATTTGTACCCCAATTCGACCTGGCTCTCGCAAAGCAAGGTTCCCGTGCTGATTTTTCACGGGACCGACGACAAAGTGATTCCGTATCGAAATGCGGAGAAGAACTGCCGCGAAGCCGCCGGCCGCAAACAACTGGTCCAGGTTCCCGGCGCCGGCCATCAAACCATCCTGAAAACCCTGGGCAAGGAACGCTATTTCCAGATCTTCGCCGACTTCTTCCAAAACAAGTGAATCGCACATGAGTGGAATATGTAACTTCGGATAAAGTCGGGTTAAGCGCTTGCAATCTGTTGTCAAGGGGCTTATGGTAATGAGTGAACCTTGCTGCAAGTACCTGGGATCAATCGTCCAACCCGGAGAATGGACGCGGTCATTTCCCCTTGAAACTGCCCGGTGCCGAAGCCTTCAATCGGACCGGCCGGTTGGTGAAACTCGATAAGCAGAGTCTTGAGATATATGCATTCCGCGAAGTGACAAGCGGCATTCGTATTCCTGTCAAACCTGAATACAGAGGAGTAAAGGAGGAGCATGATGAAACAGATGACGGAACAGAACATGATCAATGCATTCGGCGGAGAATGCCAGGCCCACATGCGTTACCTGCGTTTCGCCGAAGTCGCCGCCAAAGAGAACTTCCCCAATGTCTCCCGGCTGTTCACCGCGATTGCCGAGGCGGAGAGAATTCATGCGTTCGACCATTACCAGGAGCTGAGGCATCTCGACGCCGGGCGCGTCGCCAACAGCATGGCGGCCTTCGGTCCGGGCGATACGGCGAAAAATCTCGGTTTGAGCATCGCCGGCGAAACGTTCGAAATCGAAGAGATGTATCCCACCTATATCGACACCGCGAAATTCCAGGGCGAAAAGAGTGCGGAGCGGAGTTTCACCTGGTCCTACATGACCGAGGTCGAACACCGCAAATTGTTCCAGAAAGCCAAAGCCGCGGTTGACAACGGAGAGGATGCCAAACTCTGTACCGTTCAGATCTGCGAAGTCTGCGGTTATACCGTCGAAGGCGACGCGCCGGACGCCTGCCCGGTGTGCAAAGCGAAAAAAGAACGCTTCAAAGCATATTAAGCGGTATCGGACCAGCGTTGAAGTGATTCACCGGGAGTAGTTATGGACATCAATATCAGAATCGCCGGGGAAGCCGGACAGGGGCTGGTCGTGGTCGGCAATCTGCTGGTCGGTGCGGCGGCGGCTTCCGGACTTCAGGTTTTTTCCGGAAAAGGTTACATGTCACGGGTTCGCGGCGGGCTGAACTGGTGCGACCTGCGCTTTGCCGACTGCGAACTGTTCGGGCTGAACGAGCGGCCGAATCTTCTGCTGGCGCTCAATGAGACCGCCTTGGACATATTGCGGGAACACACCGCCCCCGATGCGATCATTCTGCTCGACGGCAAGGAAGACCGGCCGCAGACGCAGACGATCGATTTCACCGGGATTGCCAAACAAAGCGGCGGGACCGACATCATGGGCAATACCGCCGCGGCGGGAGCGATCTGGGGCATGCTCGGGTATCCGCTCGAATTTCTGGAGAATTTCCTGCGAAAGGAATTCGCCGGGCGCGACGAAATCATCGCGAAGAACCTCGCCTGCGCCGCCGCCGGATATCAAAAAGGCCTGACGCTGTCGGCGAAATTGGCCGCGCCGCAGCCGGTCCAGGCGCCAACGTCGGTAACCACCGGCGCGGCGATGATCGGGCTGGCCGCCGCGACTTCCGGGGTGAAATTTGTCACCGCGTATCCCATGTCGCCCAGTACGGCAACGTTGACCAGTCTGGCGGCGGCGTCCGACCGTTACGGCATTGTGGTGGAACAGGCGGAGGATGAAATCGCCGCCGTCAACATGCTCTGCGGCGCGGTTTACGCCGGAGTCCCGGCCATGACGACGACCAGCGGCGGCGGCTTCGCCCTGATGGCCGAAGGCATGTCGCTGGCGGGAATGATGGAGCTGCCGATTTTTATTATGATCGCGCAACGTCCGGGCCCGGCCACCGGAATGCCCACCCGCACCGCGCAGGAAGACCTGAAGTTCGCGATCAATACGGGACATGGCGAATTTCTCCGCATCGTTTACGCGCCGGGCACCCACCGGCAATGTTACGATCTCACCCGGACCGCGCTGGAAACCGCCCATCGGTTCCAGGTTCCGGCGCTGATGCTCACCGATCAGTATCTTCAGGACGCCGAGACCAATCTGGAGATGCCGAGCGCCAAATACCGGCCGATCGACCGCGGCCTGGTCGATGGCGACCCGGAGACATACGTCCGCTATGCGGAGAGTCCGGACGGGGTCTCGCCGCGGGCGATTCCCGGCCACGGCGTCGCGGTGGTTTCCGACAGCGACGAACACGATGAAGCGGGGCATCTGAGCGAAGAGTTCGCCGTGCGGATTCAACAGCAGGAAAAACGGCTGCGGAAAAATGCCGGATTGCTGGACGCCTTCCTCATGCCGGAACTCTACGGCGCCGCCGACGCCGACGTCGCCCTGGTCTGCTGGGGTTCGACCTGCGGCGCCTGCCGGGAATACGTCGACATCATGAATGCTTCCGGCGGCGGCAAATTCGCAATGATTCATTTTTCGCAGCTCTGGCCGCTGCCGGTCGATCGCCTGAAGCCGCTGCTGGAGCGGCCGCGCCGCCTGATGGTGGTGGAAGGCAACGCCACCGGCCAGTTCCGGGCCCTGCTTCGGGAGGTCGGCATCACGCGGGAACTGTCCGGAGTCAACCGCTTCGATGGTCTACAGATAACCGCGGAATATTTAGCTGGTGAGGTGAAATTATGATTACCTTCGCAAAAGCGGATACCCAGCCCTCGTGGTGCCCGGGCTGCGGAAATTATTCCATTCTCAAAGCATTACGGGAAGTCCTGGCGACCGGGGCGGTCGATATGAACAAACTGGTGCTGGTCTCCGGCATCGGCCAGGCGGCGAAACTGCCGCACAATCTTCCGGTCAGCGTGTTCAACGGCCTGCACGGCCGGGCGCTGCCGGCGGCGACGGGGATCAAAATCGCCAACCACGAACTGGAAGTCGCCATCTTCTCCGGCGACGGCGATATGTATGGAGAAGGCGGCAACCACTTTCTCCATAATCTGCGCCGCAACATCGGCGTTAAAGTGTTCGTCCACAACAATCAGGTTTACGGGCTGACCAAGGGGCAGGCGTCGCCCACCTCGGATTTCGGCTTTGTCACGCCGATTCAGATTCACGGGCAAAAGTTGCAGCCGATCAACCCGCTGGCGATCGCGATTGTCGAAGAGTGCTCCTTTGTCGCACGAAGTTTCAGCGGCGACTCGGAACACCTGAAACAGATGATGCTGGCGGCGTTCGCCCACCGCGGCGGGATGGCGCTGGTGGACATCCTTCAGCCGTGCGTCAGCTTCAACCGCACCAATACCTTCAAATGGTATAAAGACCGGGTGAAACCGATTCCGGCCGACCACGATTGCCGCGACAAGATGAAGGCGCTGGAGCTGGCCTTGCGCTGGGGCGACGAAATTCCCATCGGGATTTTCTACAAAGGCACGCGCAAGAGCTACGAGTCCGACAACGAGGTGCTGGCGAACGGAACCCTGGTCGGCAATTATTCCCATCCGCCGGTCAAAGGAAGTGGCTTATGATGAAAGAGGATCATATCGAGGTCGCGCCGGAACAAAATGAAATGTTCTATTGACGCTGAATTTTATCGAGAATTATCTGGCGGAGTATGAGCCGCAGGTTCTTCCGTTCCCGCATGGGAAGCGTTGAGAAGTTGATAGGGAAGCGTCACTGTGTCGAATACCAGGGAGAACGGCAGGTCGATCCCAAGCGCCGTCATGTTCAGCGACCGGTCCAGCCACGGTGGAAGCAGATAATCGTCCGGTCCCTGCCGGATTTCCCGGAACAATTCGAGATCGAGATGCAATGCGTTGCAGCACGGCAGGTCGGCAGCCGGTCGATCTTCGATCTGTCCGGCGATATAGAGAGAAGACGCGCACCCGCCGCAAAGCAGCATTCCGGCAGAGAGGGCAATCATGGCAAAGATTCGAGTCAGTTCCGTCATGGCAATGCTTTTATGTTTTTTTGCAACTCCGGAAACAAGGCAAAAAAAATGGCGGAGAGAGAGGGATTCGAACCCTCGATACCCGTGAGGGTATAACGATTTTCGAGACCGTCGCCTTCGACCGCTCAGCCATCTCTCCGACTGCGGCGGTCTTCGTCGAAAACCGCCTGGTTCCATAACATATCATTGTTTCAGGGAAAATCAAACCGGTTGCTGCGGATTTTTTTCAAAATCCGCGGATCATCACGGCTGGTACAGCCGGATCAGCCACTCCCCGGCCAGCGGCGCGCCGTCCAGGCCGGAGCGACCGTAGTCGCGCTGGCGGTCGTAGAGCAGCGAGCTTTTCCCCGGAAACGAGGTGAGTTCAAGCGTGAATCCACCCTCCTCCGGCGAGACCGGGAACTTCAGCGTCGTCAGCCCCGGACGGTCGATTTCGCGCACCAGCGGCTTGCCGTTCACCCGGAAGCGAATCCGCCCCGCCGCGTCCGTCAGGATCGTCCACGCCGCCTCTCCCGGACGGTCGAAGCCCGGAAAACGTTTCGTCAGTTTCCGCCCCGGCGTCATCTCCACTTCGCTCCAGCCGCCGAAGGTCAGCGGCCCGTAATCCAGCCGGAAAGGCGTTCCGCCGTAATTCACCACCGTCCCTTCCGGGCGCAGGCTCCGCAGCAGCGGCGCTTCCAGATTCGAACGGTAGAACTCGTACCCCGAACTCACCAGCCAGAACGCGACGAGGAATCCGCCGCCCCAGTAAAGCAGCAGCTGTTTGCGGCGGTCCGGAGCGAGTTTCCAGCGCCGGATCAACGCGCTCACAAACGCCCCCGCCGCCACCGCCACCAGCGGCAGGATCGGCGCACGGAACCGCGAAAGAATGTAAAACAGCGCCGTCGCCGCCCAGTAGGCCGCGACCAGCCCCACCAGCAGCCAGAGCCGCACGTCGCGTCTCCGGTACGCCTTCGCCGCGATGAAGAGCAGCCCCGCCAACCCCAGCGACAAGAGCGGCAGACTCCGCCCCGGCATCAGCCAGCGCAGGATCTGGCTCTCTTCGGCGCCGCCGCCCGGACCGTGGAGCGAGACGTTGTTCGGAATCTCCCGATAGTCCCAGAACAGCAGCAGTTTGCGGAATTGCAGCTCGAAGAACGCGCCGGGTTCCCGGCACATCCAGTCGAACATCTGCGCCGGAACGCTCGTCCCGGCCTCCGCCCGGCTCATCATCCGCTGATATGACTCGGGGTACTCCATCGGACCCGCCGGGAGTTCCGGGTCGCGCCCGCCCGCCGGAGCCTCCGGCGAATTCCCCAGCGCCAGCACTGCATCGGCGGCGGTCGATGGCCCGGAGAATTTTCCGGTCGCCCGGCTGTTGTGGATCGCAAACGGCAGCTGCACCAGAATGACGGCTCCGAGAAAGAGCGCCGTCCCCGCCGCGACCTTTCCCCACCCGATGCGCTGCTTCCGCCCCGCCCAGATCAAAGCGGCCAGCAGAAACGGCAGAAAGAGGTTGATGTTGCCGCGGGTCAGGATGGCGGCGCCGGTGACGACGCCCGCAACAGTCCAGCGCGGCAGCGTCCAGCGTTCGCAGCCGAGCACCGCAACGTAAAACAGAAGCATCAGGTTGAAGGTCTGGAGCGTCTCGTTCTGGTGGTACGGCGTATAAAGCAGAAGCGGCGTCGAAATCGCCACGAGTCCCGCCGCGACATATCCGGCGGTTTTGCCGAACAGCCGCCCCCCGGCGAGTCCGGCGAGAAAACTCGTCGCCGCACCAAGCAGCGACTGGATGAAGATGACGAACCCGATCGAGCCGCCGGAAACCCAATAGCAGAGCGGCAGAAACACCGCATAATAGAACGGCTGGTAATAAAACGGCCCGCTGTATTCGCCGGACGCGACTTCGCGCCCGAGCTTCATATAGGTGGCCAAGTCGGTCAGCGCCGATGGCGCGTAGACGGCGTTGCGTCCGCCGTTGGCCGCCCCGAGTTCGGCCCAGACGCCCAGCCGAAGCAGCAGCGCGGCCCCGGCGATCGCCGCCAGGACCAGCAAAAAACCGCGGCCGGAACGCGGGAGCCCGGCAGCGGCTTTCGAATTGGACCTGTTGTCCGCCATCAGACGGTCATCAGCTCCTTTTCCTTATTGACCAGTTCTTTGTCGAGATTCGTGATGTACTGGTCGGTCAGTTTCTGGATTTCATCGAGCATTCTCTTGAGCTCGTCTTCGGTGAACAGGCCGTCTTTCTGCGCCTTCTTGGCCACTTCGTTGCCGTCGCGGCGGATGTTGCGGAGCGCGACCTTGGCTTCTTCGACATAGCCCTTGGCCTGTTTGGCCAGCGACAGACGGCGATCCTGGCTGAGTTCCGGAATCGGCAGTTTGATGTGCGAACCGTCGTTCATCGGGGTGATGCCGATGTTGGAGGCGAGAAGCGCCTTCTCCACGGCGGCCAGCGCGGTTTTATCCCACGGCTGGATCACCAGCAAACGCGGTTCGGGAGCGGAAATGCCGGCGATTTCCTTGAGCCGGGTCGGGGTCCCGTAATATTCGACCATGATGCCCTCGACCAGGGAAGGAGAGGCTTTGCCGGTGCGAATGGAGTGAAAGTTGGCGACGAGCGACTCTTCGCTCTTCATCATATGCTCTTCGAGCTCTTCCAGTAGGTTGTTGGGGTCCAGTTGCATTGTTTCACTCTCCTGTTTTGCTGTGCTGTTCCATGGGTAAAATAGCAAGCATTCCGTAAAAATGCAAATGGGAAGCGTTCGAAACCGCGGAATTTTTCGAGAGCAGGGAATTGTGGTGACGCCGCCGGGTTCGCCCCTGCACCCCGACCGGCAGGGTGCAGGTACCGACGGCGGCTTCCGCCGCCTTGATCGCTCACGCCTGCCAGAGTGCGGCGGCGCCCGGTTCCAGGGAGCCGGCGAGAAGCTTCGCCTCCGCCGGGAGTCCCTGCGGTTCCGCGGCACTTCCCCCGAAGTTCGCCGCAAAAAACCAGCGGCCCGATTCGTTGCGGAACTCCACCATTCTCACCAGCCCCGGCTGCGGAATCCGTTTGAACTCGGGCCTTTCCAATTCGCCGCCCGCAGCGACCGCGTAGCCGCCGTCGAGGGCGACGGTTCCGGGCATGACCCGGCCGCACTTCTCCCGGAAGGTGTTGCAGATCTCATCGACATAGAGCGACGGCATCCACGGACCGTTCTTGCGGTGGATCACGACCGTCCGTTCCTGCGCGCGGCGGATGGTGAATGCATCGCTTCCGTAGAGGTTGAAGATGTTGAGCGCGCCGTCCACCGAAAGCCGGTCGGAAGCGATCACGCGGTCGTCCGCCTTTCCGGGATTCCCGGCGAGTTCGAGCGTCTCCTCCGGCGTGCGATAGGTACGGGTTTCGCCGTTGAACAGGTCGTTCGGCAGCTTGAGGCTCATCCCCTTGATTTCGGTAATGGTGGCCTCCTTGGTCATCACGGCGTATTCGAGGAAGAGCATGGTCTTGCCGTCCGGCAGCGCGGCGCAGGCGGTGCGGTGTTTCGCATAGGTGTAGACGCCTTCGCCTTCGCCCATCGGGTTGACCTCCTGCCAGTCCGAGACTCCGCAGTTGACGAAGCCGCCCTCGAAGAGCGCATTGCGGCTTTCGCCCTGGGTGGAGGCGGGAGTGTTGCCGGAACAGATCTCGCCGCGCAGATTGCCCTGCCACTCCGCCATGTCGCTGCGTCCGGCCGGAACGCAGACGGCGGTGGGGCCCTGCGCCCCGTGCCAGACGAACGAACGGACCGCATCGCCGTCGCGCAGGAAGGTCGCGCCGTGAAAGGCGTCCTGCCAGGCGAAAGGCGGATTCACCGGAAACTCGGGCGACTGTTCCGCGATCCGGAATTTCCGCCGCCAGTAAGCGCCGTAGGAAAGACAGAGGATCGCGTCCGACTCCAGCCGCGCATAATAGTAGTAGCTGCTCTCGCCGAGTTTGGCGAGACGGCGGCCGTAGAATCCGCCGTCGGAAGAGTAGGCGGCCTCCTCCTTGACGATTTCGAGCCAGCCCTTTTCGAATTCGGCGGCGTCGGAGTCGCCGAGGTAGTCGGCGGCGAAGAGCCACATCGGGATCGCGTAGTTCTGGCAGTAGGTGTAGCGGGCGCGGGTGTCGCCGCCGATGCGCAGCAGCCGCCCGTCGCGGAAGGTGCACGCTTTTACCAGCTTCCAGAGTTCTGCGACGTGATGGTAAAGCTCCGGCGGAATCGAGTGTCCGCGCTCTTTGCAGTGGAAGTGGAGCATGGCAAGGTTGGAGAGGCAGATCACCATGTAGCCGACGTTGAGGTAGGAGTGGTGGTCGAGCGACCAGTTCGGCGTGAAGTTGAAGCCGACGTGCCATTCGCGCACCGTTTTGCCGTTGTAGCGGGTCTCGTCGGCGGCGTCGAGCGGATGCGAAAGCCCGTTGAGGAAGAATTTCGTCGCCTTTTCACGGTATTCGGCGGCGCGCGGAGCGTCGGGATAATCGAGCGCAACGCGGAGCAGCTGGCCGCCGTTCCAGATATTCGATTCCGGCTTGTTCTTGCCGGTGGAGTTGATCATGGCGGCTTCGACCGGATACTGGTCGAGCAGCCAGTCGGCCTCGGTCAGCATCAGCCGCCGCAGCCGCACCTGGTCCTCTTCGGTCAGGTAGGGGCGGATCGCGTTGACGCCGTGGCCCATGCGTTCCAGCCCGAGCACGCTGATCCAGTGGCAGCCCCACCGCTTGCCGTCGGTGGCCGGGGTGTCGCCGCTCACGTGGGTGGCCATCGCGTAACGCAGCAGCGAGAGTGCAGTGTCACGCAGCTCCGCGCGTTCGGATTCCGGAACTTCCGGCGCTTCGGAGAGCACGGCGAGCGCGGCGAACACGTTGCAGTTGCTCTGGGTCGGCCAGTGCGCGCTCTCCCCGGTCCCGTAATAACGCAGTTGCGGATTCGTTTCGCAGCGGCGCAGGAACTCCGGCAGCTTTTTGAGCCACGGAGTCATCGTTTCGACATAGGATTTCGCGTTGACGTTCGACATGATTGCATACCCTCCCGGTTTACCGATTAATATAGACGGAAAAACCGGATTTGGAATGGACACGGTTCCTGTTTGCATGAATATTCGTCCTGTCGGCCGCGATCCGCTTGAAAGCACCCTCCGGGCGTGGTATGTTAAATCAACCGAATCGAGCACGGAGGAAGAAGGTTATGTTTGGATTTTACCGGATCGCGGCGGCGGTTCCGAAACTGAAAGTGGCGGACCCCGGATTCAACACCGCCGAACTCGGCCGCTGTTATGCCGAAGCGGCGACAAAGGGCGCGGCCGCGGTGGTCTTCCCGGAACTCTGCGTGACCGGCTACACTTGCGGCGACCTCTTTTTTCAGGAACGGCTGCTGGCCGCCGCCGAGGAGGCCGCCTGTGACTTCGCCGCCTCGACCACCGGCTGCCGCACCGCGGCGGTGATCGGCCTGCCGCTTCGCGTCGGCGAAGCGCTCCTCAACGTCGCGGCGGTGATTTCGGATGGAGCAATCCGCGGCGTCGTCCCCAAAAGCCTGCTCCCCAACTACCGCGAATTCTACGAGAAACGCCATTTCCATTCCGGCCGCGGCATGACCGGCATGACCGTCCGCATCGGCGGCGCCGAAGTTCCGTTCGGGACCGACCTTCTGTTCGACGGCGGCGGCGCATTCCGCTTCGGCGTCGAAATCTGCGAAGACCTCTGGTGCGTGCTGCCGCCGTCGAACTACCTCGCTCTGGCGGGTGCGCGGGCGATCTTCAACCCCTCGGCGGGCAACGAGCTGGCGAGCAAAGCGGCCTACCGCCGCGAACTGGTCAAACAGCAGAGCGCGCGCTGCATCGCCGCCTACGTGCTGGCCGGGGCGGGCGTCCACGAATCGACCACCGACATCGTGTTCAGCGGCCACGCGATCCTCGCCGAAAACGGCCGGGTGGCGGCGGAGAGCGTCCGCTTCGACCGCGAATCGAACCTGACTTATATGGACGCCGACCTCGAACGGCTGGGGGCGACCCGCCTTTCCGAGAGTTCATTCAACGACAATCCGCTGCCGGAATCGATGCGGTTCCGGACCGTCGCGCTGCCGGTGGTGTCCGGCTCCCCCGATTATACTTACACGTCGATTCCGCGCCGTCCCTTCGTGCCGGAGAACACCTCCGACCGCCGCGAACGCTGCCGCGAAATCTTCGACATCCAATGCGCCGGGCTGGCCAAGCGGCTGGAACACACCGGAGCGAAGACGATGGTGATCGGCATCTCGGGCGGACTCGACTCGACGCTGGCGCTGCTGGTCGTCGCCGAGTGCTGCAAGCTGCTCAAACGTCCGGCTTCGGACATCGTCGCCTTTACCATGCCGGGATTCGGCACCACCGGGCGGACCTACAAAAACGCGGTGAAACTGTGCAAGCTGGTCGGCGCGACGCTGCGCGAGGCCGACATCAAACCGGCCTGCCTGCGCCATTTCGAAGACATCGGGCACGACCCTGCCGTCTGCAACACCACCTATGAGAATGTCCAGGCGCGTGAGCGCACCCAGATTCTGATGGATGTCGCCAACAAGACCGGCGGTCTCGTGATCGGCACCGGCGACCTCTCCGAGATTGCGCTGGGCTGGAGCACCTACAACGGCGATCACATGTCGATGTACGCGGTGAACTGCACGATCCCCAAAACACTGATCCGCTTCCTCATCGAAACCACCGCCGAGCGCGAAACGCCGGAACTGGCGGCGGTGCTGCGCGATGTGATCGATACGCCGGTCAGCCCGGAACTGCTTCCGGCCGACGGGGATGCGATTATTCAGAAAACCGAGGAGCTGATCGGCCCCTACGAGCTGCACGACTTTTTCCTCTACCACTTCATCAAGTACGGCGCGGAGCCGGAGAAAATCCGCAGCCTCGCCGCCGCCGCGTTCACCGGAGTCTGCGACGAGGCGGAGATCGACCGCTGGCTCGCCCTCTTCATCCGGCGATTCTTCCAGCAGCAGTTCAAGCGCAGTTGCATCCCGGACGGGCCGAAGGTCGGCACGATCGCACTTTCGCCGCGCGGCGACTGGCGGATGCCGAGCGACGCCGCCGCGGCAATCTGGCAATCGTTTCAGTGACGGTAGCCGGAGGGCGGGCAGCCCATGTACCGCTTGAACTGGGCGGAGAATTCGTACTGCGAAGCGTATCCTAAGCGGACGGCGATTTCACCGATGGTGAGCTCCGGGCGGTTGAGCAACGCGCAAGCGGCGTCGAGGCGGCGGCGAATCCGATAGCGGTGCGGCGAAATCCCCAGCTCGGCGCGAAACATCTTGCGGAAATTCTCGTACCCGCAGCCGTGGCGGCGGCAGAACTCCTCCAAATCGGCGGGGTGCTGAAAATCCCGCCCGAGAAACGCGCAGGCGGCGGCGACCAGTTCGCGGCGCGGGTCTTCCTTCTCTTCCTCCGGGCTGCCGAGACAGGCGCATGCGAGGGCGATGATGTCGGGAATCCGGCGCTGAAGCTCGGAGTCCGACGCGGTGCGGAAGCTTTCACCGAGTTCGGCGAAACGATCGGCCAGTTCCGGCGCTGGAGGCCGTTCCAGCACCGGTTCCGCCGGATCGGCGAACCCGTAGCGCGCCAGCATATCCGCCGCCGCCTGGCCGAGTTCGAGAAACCCCTCGACCCAGTTGCTGCCGGGAGTGATTTCGGTCGTGTGCGGCACGCCCCGAAAACGCTGGAAGACCGATCCCGGAACCAGCCGGAACTCCTCCCCATCCGCCGTCCGGTAGACTCCGCTGCCGCGCAGCAGAAGGACGATCACATATTCGGGGTGGGCGCGATTCTGATAATCGGCCCCTCCCGACTTGTGCATCACACCGACGCCGAACCGCTCGCCCGTCGCCGCCCCGATCGTCCGATAGACGGAAAACTGGGCGGGAAAATTACCGGAAAACATATCCAACTTCCCCAAAGAACCTATTTTATTCCTCAAAAAGCATGATATCTTATTGGGAATGATAAAACCGGAATTCAATCATACAAGGAATATATCATGAAACTGTTCGATTGCAAATCGGTGCGGCTCTGGGAAAAGCCGCTCGCCACCAGCATCAACCGGATGCGCAGCCGCTCGACCCTGTTCCCCTTCGCCACCGAGCGGCAGGCGAAAAAACCGTCCTTCGAACCGTTCGACTGCCCGCAGGTGCTCAACCTCAACGGCAAGTGGAAGTTCCGCTATCACAGCCGCCCCGAGGAGGTCGAAGAGCGCTGCACCGCCGACGGCTTCAACGATGCCAAGTGGAATGACATCGCCGTTCCCGGCAACTGGACCGTGCAGGGCTACGACAAACCGCATTACACCAACGTCCAGATGCCCTGGCCGCACCAGCCCCCGTTCGTGCCCGAAGAGAATCCGACCGGCGTCTACCGCCGCACCTTCGAGATTGACCAGGCGCTCGCCGGACGCCGTTTCGTGCTCCACTTCAGCGGCGTCGAGAGCTGTTTCTTCGTCTATGTCAACGGGGTCGAAGTCGGCATGTCCAAGGACTCGCGCACCTGCGCCGAGTTCGACGTGACGCCGTTCGTCCGCACCGGCGAAAACTCGCTGGCGGTGATCGTCATCCGCTGGTCCGACGGCAGCGTCCTCGAAGACCAGGACCACTGGTGGATGGCCGGAATCTACCGCGACGTCTATCTCTACCACACCGGCAAAGAGTACATCACCGACGTCTTCGCCAAGACGAAGCTGGTGAACGACTACACCGACGGCGTGCTGGAAGTCCAGGTCGACGCCGGATTCTCCCGCCCGATTCATCCCGAAGGCTACACCGCCCTCGTCCGCCTCTACGACGCCGCTGGCAAGGCCGTGCTGGAAAAGCCGGAAACGATCGAATTCATTGTAAACAAGGGCATTCCGGTCGGATTCAAGAAAATCGCGATCCCCTCCCCCGCCCTCTGGTCCGCCGAAACCCCGAACCTCTACCGGCTGACCGTCACCCTCCTCGACCCCGCCGGGAAGGTTGTCGAATCGACCGGCTGCGACATAGGCTTCAAGTCGGTCGAACTCAAAGGCGGCAATATCCTCATCAACGGCAAGCCGGTCAAGTTCTTCGGCGTCAACCGTCACGATCATGACCCGATCCACGGCAAGACGGTTTCGCTCGAAATGATGAAACGCGATGTCGAACTCATGAAGTCCTTCAACTTCAACGCAGTGCGTACCTGCCACTACCCGAACGATCCGCGTTTCTGCTCGCTCTGCGACCGTTACGGACTCTATGTGATCGACGAAACCAACATCGAGTGCCACGCCTTCTACGACCTGATCACCGACGACCCGGAATGGCTCCCGGCGATGATGGAGCGCGTCACCCGCATGGTGGTCCGCGACAAGAACCATCCCTGCGTCTTCGAGTGGTCGCTCGGCAACGAGTCCGGCATCGGCGCCAACTTCGGCGGCATGGCCGGGTGGATTCGCCGCTACGACCCCACCCGCCTGGTTCACTACGAAGGCGCAATGCGCAAGCATATCTGGGAACGGGAAGGTTGGTCCTCGTGGGAGACGCTCGAAGGGCTCAACGCCGACATCACCGACTCGGTCTGCCCGATGTATCCCTCTTTCGAGGCCGTCGACAAGTACCTGGCGAACAACGACCCGCGCCCGTTCATCATGTGCGAATACACCCACGCGATGGGCAACAGCAACGGGTCGCTGGTCCACTATTTCGAGCTCTTCCGCCGCGAACGCCGGATGCAGGGCGGCTTCATCTGGGACTGGGTCGACCAGGGCCTCGAAAAAACCGACGCCAAAGGCCGCAAATTCTACGCCTACGGCGGCGATTTCGGCGACAAACCGAACGATTTCGACTTCTGCTGCAACGGCATGATCTGGCCGGACCGCACGCCGCATCCGGCGATGCACGAGTTCAAGTATCTGGCGAAACCGTTCACCGTCAAACCACTGGAACTCTCCTCCGGCGTGTTCGAGCTGGTCAACTATCACTACTTCAAGACGCTCGACGACCTCGAATTCGCCTACCGCATCGAAGTGGACGGCAAGGTCGTCGACAAAGGCACGCTCGAACTCCCGTCCGTCGCGCCGCAGTCGCAACTCAAGTTCACCGTGCCGTGGACCCTTCCGGCCCTCGGCCGCAATCAGGAGGCGTTCGTCGTCTTCACCGCCAAGCAGAAGAGCGCCACCCTCTGGGCCAAAGCCGGGGTCGAAGTCGGCCACGAGCAGTTCAAGCTCGAGTTGCCGCCCCCGGCGGGAATCGCTTCCGCGTTGCCGTCGCTCGCCGTCGCCCTCGACGGACGCACCGCCACGGTCGGCGATTCCAAGCTGGTGTTCGGCGCTTCCGGCTTGCCGGAATCGTGGACCTATCGCGGCGTCGAGCTCCTTGCGACGACTCCCGCCGAACAGTTCCTGCGCGGCGCCACCGACAACGACGCGATCCGCTGCTTCATCCACACCGATACGCGCAAAACCGGTTATCGCTGGATCGAAGTCTACGGCCTCGAAAACCTCAAGCGCAAAGACTCCGCCGCCGCCCTCCGCATCGAAAACGGCGTGCTCTCCGCGTCTTCCGAGACCGTCTACACGGCGAAGAACAAAGCGAAGCTCACCGTCCGGCGCACCCTCTCGCTCCTGGCGAGCGGCGCGTTGGCGGTGAACCTCGAATTCGACGTCCCCGCCGAACTCGACGACCTGCCGCGTCTCGGCTGGAATCTCACCCTCCCCGCCGGTTTCGAGAACTTCAGCTTCTTCGGCAACGGGCCGCACGAGAACTACTGCGACCGTCGCGCCGGCAGCCTGGTTTCCCTCTACAAGCAGACCGTGACGGAGCAGTACGCCCCGTACATCCTCCCGCAGGAGTGCGGCAACCACACCGCCGTCCGTCTCGCCGCCGTCGACAACGGCAAGGTCGGGCTGCTCGCCGTCGCCCCGCAGCAGA
>CAYSZM010000044.1:0-27481 GCA_964435365.1 uncultured Victivallis sp.
TGGCCATCCAGACCGGCAGCCAGAAGGCCAGCACCCTGCCGCAGCCGTTCTGGCACGACCGCGATTCCTGGTAAGTCTTGAGCATGGAGAGATCGATGAAACGGATCGCAGTTGCGGCAATCGCACTTTTTCTCGCAACCGGCGCGGCGGCGGTTCCGCCGCCCGCTTTCGAATGGAACGGAATCGGCTCGCCGACCGACCGGGAGTGGAAACAGCTCCTCGCCGACGGCTCCACCGCCGACCGGCCGCTTCCCGCCGGAGAGAAGACCCTCTCCGGCAAATCCGCAATCCGGCTGGACGGCAATTCGCTGATCGCCGTTCCGGCCCGGCATGACGGGGCGCAGACCATCCGGGTTTTGGTCAGATACCCGGACACGGTGCGCGGGGCGCTCGTCTCGCGCCACCGCACCGAGGAGGGAATGCGCGGAATCGAGGCGGGGTTCGCCTCCGCCAACTTCTTCACCTTCGACGGCGGCAAACCCGCCGCCCAGGTGTCGGACGGCCGCCGCGATGCGATCCGGTCGATTTTCGACGCGAAAGCGCCGGGGCCGGTCCCCGGCAAGTGGTACGAATGCATCCTGCGCTTCGCCCCGGGAGATCAGCTGACCTTCCGCGCCGTCGACCGCGAAAACGGGAAACTTCTCTTCGAACGCTCCGTCGCCTGTCCGGAGATCACCGCCCTCTCACCGCAGGCGGGGAGCCGGCTGCTCTGCATCGGCGGCCGCCGCGTCAGCAGCAAAAGCTGCGGAGAGTTCGCCCCCGCCGGCACACAGATCGGCAGAGTCACCGTCTGGAACGCCGCGCTCGAAGACGGGGAAATCGCCGAAGCTCTCGGATTACCCTCCGAAACCGTCTTGTCCGCTCCGGTCACCCGCTACGTGAACGGCGCTACCGGCGACGACGCCAACGACGGACTCTCGAAGGACAAACCGTTGCGGACCATCCAACGCGCCGCCGATCAGGTCAACCCCGGCGATACCGTGCTGATCGCCCCCGGACTCTATTTCGAAACGGTCCGCTTCACCCGCGGCGGCACGGCGGAGCAGCCGGTCGCCTTCCGCGCCGACGGCGAACCGGGCAGTGTGACCGTCACCGCCGCCGACCGCGAAATCCGGGAGAAAAAGAAGAGCTGGAACCTCGAAGACGCCGCGCTCGGGCTGTACAGCATTCCTTTCGACCACATTCCTTCCCGTGTGCTCTACTCGGGGGTGGACCTGTTCCCCTGCTCTTCGCTGGACGGACTCAAGACGTTTCTGCTGAAAGACGGTTATCCGGCACCCGAGAACGGCTTCTATTTCGATGAGGCGTCCGGAAAACTTTATGTCCGGCTCCATCCGTCGAAGAAATACGGTTCCGTCGACCCGAACGGGCACACGATGAGCGTCTCCCCTCCCCCCGCCGGAGGGTCCAACGGACACCACGTCTCCCGGATGCGGGATGCGAACTTCTTCGTTGAACCGAAGGAGCCGATGCACCTGGTCTTCTCCGGCTTTCTCTTCGAAACGCCCGGCACCGCCGGAATCGTCACCGCCGGGAGCGACCTCGTCGTCCGCGACAGCCTGTTCAAAGGGTGCCGCGCCGCGGTCTGGGGATTCGGCGACGTCCGGAATATTTTCGTCGAGAACTGCCGTTACGACCAGGCCCACACCTATTTCGATGCGCTGGACACCGTCGCCAAGTGGAGCAAAACGGAACTACCGAAAAAGCACCGCTTCTATTTCTGGGCCCGCAAGGGGATGAACTGCGATACCGACAAAATGAAGAATTACGAAACCGGCATCGTCGGCGGCGTCGGAGAGAACTGGCACGTCCGCAACAACCTCATCGTGGACAGCTTCGAAGGAATGTCAAGCTGGTGCGTCAGCAATTCGAAGGGGATGCAGGTCTACGGCAACGTATTCCGCGGCGTCGTCGACAACGCGGTCGAATCCGAAAACCACGCGGCCGACATGCGCATTTACAACAACCGCTTCGAAGATGTGCTCGAACCGATCTCCTGGCAGCCGCTGGACGGCACCCCATGGCCGGGACCGGTTTACACCTACCGCAACCTCTTCGTCTCCACCCCGGGAATCCAGCCGCTGGCGGATGCCCTGCAATGCTACGGGGCCTTCAAAATCGGCGCGGCGGGGCGGAACTGGGAGAAGTCGCATATGGGCAACGTCAAAGTCGAACAGCTCGCGGCCAGGGTTTCGAAACGGTTCGTCGCGGTTCCCGATCCGGGGTTCCTCGCCTTCAACAACACCATAATCCGTCCCGCCGGAGAACTGTTCACCACGCCGCAGCCGGTGGTCGGCCCGGCGGCACGTGAATTGGTCAATTTCCGCTATTTCAACAACATCTTCGACATCGGCAGGATGCATAAATTGCCGGAATGGAAGGGAAGCCTCTTCGAATTCTACCGCAATTACGCAACCGGATACCGGCCCGGAGACGCCCAGGCGGCAATCATGGCGGGCGAGAACGGGATCGAGAACCCCGATCCCGCCTCGGTGGGATTCGTCGACGCGGCGCAGGGTGATTTCCGGCTGCGGGCCGACAGTCCGGCACGCGGCAAAGGGTTCCTCGTCTTTGAAGAACCGGACGCCTCGCTCGACCTCGGTGCGATTCCGTATGGAACCGCCTGGAATCCGGTCGCCGGCCCCGGCACCGCGGTCGACCCGGCGACGCTGAGTCCATTCGCCCGGGGGGTGCTCTACCTCCCCGAACTGGTCCGCTCCGCCGGACCGGAACCGGGACGCTGGGGCGTCTACTCGGTCGGGGAACCGGTTCGGGTCGCACTCGGGAAGCCCGCCGCCGCTCCGAAGAAGATACGCCTGATTTTCCGGATGACCGAACACGAGAGCTCCACCATACTGCTGCGCGGCGGAAAATTCACCGTCACGCTGCGGACATCGAACGGAAAGGCAGCCCTCATGGTTGCGGATGGGAACGCGGCAAAGGAAGTTGCGCTGGACCCGCTGTCGCGCGATCTCTGGCGCACGGTGGAACTGGACCTGAAAGCGGAAGGCCTGACGCCGCCCGCCGCCGGAGTTCCCTGGAGCGCCGAAGTCGGCCGGAATCCGATATACGAGATCGAACTTCTTTAGGGATAAATTCTTAACCAGCGGTCACTCGCCGCGCCGGAAGAGCCCGGAGAACCAGCTCCGCTTTCTCTCCGGCGTTTCGGGCGGGAGGTTTTTCATCAGCCGTTGCGGATTCCGTTCCATGACCAGTTCGGAGAATTCCGCACCGCAATCGGCTTCGAGCCGACGGCGGCATTCGCCCAGGCGGAAGGTCCGGTGCTCGCCGTGTGCGTCGGAGCCGATGAAATGGCAGCATCCGCGCCGAATCATCCGTTCCGCCATGCGGCGGCTGAAGGCTCCGTTCCGCCCGAGGACGCTGTCGGCATTCAGCTGAAAGAAAGCGCCGAGACGGCACAGCTCTTCGCAACTGTCGAGATCGGTCAGATATCGCTCCGGGTGAGCGACGATGATCTGGTAGCCGCGCCGCTCCAGCGAAAAAAACAATTCACCGATCGAAGGTGGCAGCACCGGACAGCCGAGATCGATCAACAAAAAGGAACTGTCCCCCAACGGTTGCAGTTCCTCTTCTTCATGGACATTGCTGTAAGAGTATTCCATGCCGGCCAGCAGCCGGATTCCGGCCGCCGCCGCGATGGGCTCCAGGGTTTTTTTGATCGCCTCCGCTTTCAAGCGCCCGCCCCAACTGTAATGCGGGGTACAGATGATGACATCGACCCCGTCCGCGGCGGCCGTCTCCAGCATCCGTTTTGCGATGGTGAAGCTGGCCGCTCCATCATCGATCCCCGGAAGGATGTGGCAGTGAATGTCGATCATCAGCTTTGCGACTGATCCTGTTTTTCTTTCTTACTGTGCTTTTTGTGCTTCCCTTCGCCTTCTCCATATCCGTAACCATAGCCGTAGCCATAGCCGTAGCCGTAGCCATACCCGTAGCCATATCCGTACCCGGCGCTTTGCGTCGAATAGCGGTTGAGAACAATTCCGAGAATGTTCACGTTGAATTTCTGCAGTTGCTCAACGACCCGCCGGATTGCTTCAACCGGCGTGCGGCGGCTGTTGGCCACCACGATCGTCCCGTCCGCCAGTTTGCTCAGCATGAGCGGGTCGGCCATATTCATGCAAGGCGGGGAGTCAAGCAGAATGTAATCGTACTCGCTGCTCAGGCTTTCCAGCACGCCGGAAGTCTGAAAGATTTCCAGGAGCCGGGTCGGATTCGGCGGAACAGGGCCGCTTCGAATGACCGACAGCGTGGACCCGAGCACATTTTTGTGGATCACTTCCTCGATCTTCTTTTCGCCGAGCAGGAAGTTCACCAGTCCGGGCTGACGCGGCAAATCCAGATAATCGTACTCGGTTTTCCGCAGGTCGCAGTTGATCAGCAGCACACGCTTGGAGTTTCCGCTCAGCGTGAACGCCAGATTGAGCGAGGTGAAACTCTTGCCGTCTTTGGGGAATGCGCTGGTCATCACCAGAACCTGCGCCCCGCTTTTCTGCGGCAGAGAGTAAAGCAGATTGGTCTGAAGCAGCAGAAAATCTTCGACAATGTGATTGTAGCTGTATTTGCCGCCGTTTCCGCCCGGCTTGCAGGCGAGATTCGCATTCTGCTTGTCGCTGCATGTGCCCACCATGCCGAGCGTCGGCAAATCGAGTTCCCCCTTGACGATGTCCGGATTACGCAGCGTATGATGGAAAAAGTCGCGCAGACAGAACAAACCGAATACGAACCCCGCGCCCAGCAGAAACGCGAACAGGGTGACTCGTGAAGTTTTCGGACTTACCTTGCCGAATACCCGCGGTTCGTCCACCACCTGAACCCGTTTGATTCGCATCAGGTCGCGGACCGATTCGATGAAGACTTCGGCAATCACTTTCGCCGCCGCTTCCGCTTTTTCCGTCGAGGGGCTGTAGACCGAAACTTTGATGAAACGGGTTTTGTTCAGCACCAGGGCTTCGAAACGGTAGGGCACAGCCGAGAGCGCGGGGAGTTTTTCGTTCAGAATCTGCTGGACCTTGTCACGCACATAACGGCTGCCCAGCAACTCCTGATAGTCGTTCACCAGCAGCGTACCGAAGGTGATGTCCTGATACGTCATCTCAGGCTCCTGCTGACTCTCCGGCACATTGGGAGTATTTCCCGTTTCTGCCTGAGGCCGCGTGTCGCCGCCGCTCTTTGTATCACCCCAGGCGAACAGCGATATTTCCGCTTTGTAGGTGGGGGCAATCAGGTATTTGCAGATGAAGAATGCAGAGATCCCGCAGACGGCGCCAGCCAGAAGAACCCATAAAAAATGTTTCTTTAAATTTCTCCAGAAGAAGAAAAAATCAATTTCCTCCACTCGTCTCATTTCTCAGAATTCCCCTTCTGGCTGCCCATATATTTTTCGAGTGCCATCCGACCGCCTCCTACATAAAAGTCATTTGCTCCTCAAATCGCCCGAAAAAATCCGGGACTTGCGGCATAATATATACCGCATTCCCGGATTTCTCAATCGATGATAATGAAAATCATACTATTTTGCAAATGCTTGCAGGAAACGAACTATCGGCAAACTAAAAACTTACGGGGACACACATTTTCCGGTCAGGCGGCAGGCCATGTCGATGAAGAGCGTCGCCGACCAGCCGTAATCGAAAAATGCCTGATGATAGGGACTCTCGTCTGGCGCACAGCGTCCTTTGCGCAGAAGCTCGGGGGGATCGCACTCGCAGCGGTCGTCGTAGAACTCGAAGAACGTCCCGTATTTTCCATACATGGCTTCTTCCATGCGCACCGTGTCCTCGAAGAGTTCCCGGGCCTCTTCGGGGTAACCGCAGCGTTCGAGCCCGAGGGCGACCAGCCAGTTGATATTGATCCAGACCGGACCGCGCCACATGTCTTTGCTGTAGGAGCCGGGGTTGTCGAAGCTGATCGACGGAATGCGGAACGGGGTGCGGAACCGGGCCGGATTCTTCAGATTGGCGAGCAGCTTCGCCGCCTGTTCCGGAGAAGGCGCGCCGCAGACCAGCGGCAGGAATCCGGAGGAGGCGGAGATTCCGGTCAATTCCCCGCTCTTGACGTCGCGGTCCATGTAGATGCCTTCGGCGTCGTTCCAGAGCAGGCGGTTCATCAGCACGTTGATGGTCTCGTGGCGTTTCTTCCAAAAATCGGCGCGCTCCGAAAGGCCGAGGGCGGCGGCGAATCCGGCCAGCTTTTCGCATTCAAGCGAGAGATAGCTGTTGAAGTCCGGCGCGTCGAGCTCGGTGGCGGAGTCGAAACGCGGGGAGTTGTCCATCCCGCTCTCTCCGCTGCGGCAGAGCGGGTTGCCTTCGATGTCCCACTCCGCCAGTCCGTTGCCGTCGCTGTCGCGGTTGCGGAAGATCCACTCCACATAACGTTCGAGCTTGGGGAACACTTCGGCGAGGAACTCCCGGTCCGGCGCGACGGCGTCGACCTCCGCCACGCCGAAGGCCAGCACCGGCGGCTGGGTGATCCGGGAGCGGTCGTGCGGCGACATCATGTGCGGAATCAGGCCGTCCGGCTGCTGTTGCGAGAGGACGGCGCGCAGCGTCTCCCGGGCGGCGTCCGGGTTGAAATGCCGCAACCCGACGGCGTGAAAGACGGAATCCCAGAGCCACATCTTGCGGTGCGGCCAACGGTCCGGCGTGGTCCAGAGACAGGGGATCGCGCCGTCCGGCGAATTGACCTGCCCCCGGAGCTGCGAATACGCCTTGGCCAGCGCCGCGCGGCGGAGCGGGTCGGCAATGCCGAAATCGGGAAGCGACGCGAAGAACGCCCGGCTCTCCGCCAGCAGCGCATCGAGGTCGGCGTCGATCAGTTCCGGCCGGAAATGGGCGGCGCTGCCGATCAGTTGGCGATTGCCGCGACGGAGTCCGGCCAGGGCTTCGGACTTGAATTCGGTTTCGGCTTCGCCTTCGATCAGCAGGTGATGGCAGTCCGGCATGGCGCCGCGGACGCCGTCGAGTTCGAAGCTGTCCGAAGAGAAAAAGCAGGAATCCGGCGTCACCTCCCGGAAGGTGACGCTGCCCTCGCCCGGAAGCTTGATGTCGAATGCCGCGTTGTTCCGGCTCCTCAGCACGAGTCCGCCATCGTAGTCGGTTTTGCCATTCAGGCCGGAATATGCGAGAAGCTGTCCTTTTCCCCAGCGGTTCAAAAGGCCGTCGATATTCATGATGTTCTCCTTGATTTTATCACAGTTCTATCGTAAAGTATACAACAGAACGGCATCGGAAGCAATTCGCCTCCGACGCGAAAATATCAGGAATCCGGCCAGACATATCAGGAATCCGGGCATGATCAAAATTTTCAGCACAGCCGAGGGCAGCCGCCTGTTCGGAGAGAACGTCGGGAAGTATCCGCTGCATCACTTTACTTACGCGATGCTCGACGTGCCGGCGGCGGAGTGGGCGCTTCAGGTGATGTTCGCCGGGGAAGACGAGAACACCGCGGGCTGCTGGCGGGAGCGCGAAAACTCCGACCTTTTCTCGCTGGAATACGTGACCGGGGGGACGTTCGCCTTCACCCAGTTCGGGCGGAAAGAGGAATGCGGGCCGGGGGATCTCTTCCTGGTCCAGCCGGGGGCCGACAACCGCATGGAGTGCCTGACCCCCCGCACCCTCAAGCGGACCATCTGCATGGCGGGCGCGGCGCTGATTCCGCTGCTCGACGCCTTCAATCTGCGCGACGCCATCGTGCTCCGGAATCTGCGGAGCGAGGAGATTGCTCCGCTCTTCGACCGGATGATCGAGCTGGTCCGCAGCCGCCCGGAACGCTGGGAGTACGAGAGCTCCGCGCTCTGCTACCGGATTCTGCTCGCACTCTCGGCCTACCGGACCCGCCGCGAAGTTCCGCCGCAACTGGCCGGGCTGCTCGGCTGGCTCGACCGGAATTACGCGAACCCGGTGACGGCGGGGGAGCTGGCCGCCCGGTGCGGGGTCAGCCCGACGACGCTCTTCCGGCTGTTCCGCGGCCACGTCGGGGAATCCCCGCTGGAGTACGTCATCCGCCTGCGGATGAAACACGCCCGCGCGCTGCTGCTGGAGAACCAGCTGCCGATCAAAGAGATCGCCCAGCGCTGCGGCTACGGGAACGCGCTTTATTTCTCCTCGGAATTCCGCCGCATTCACGGCGTATCCCCCCGCGCCTTCCGCCGCCGGAACCTGCATTACTGAATCAGGCGGGGAGCCCTTCAACCGCTTCCTCCGGGAGTGGGGACTCCCGAAGGACTTCCGGCAAGTAGGACCCCAAC
The DNA here is from genome assembly GCA_964435365.1 of uncultured Victivallis sp. Taxonomy (GTDB): domain Bacteria; phylum Verrucomicrobiota; class Lentisphaeria; order Victivallales; family Victivallaceae; genus Victivallis. Next base: position 8,270 of record CAYSZM010000044.1, read on the forward strand.
GCGCGCAGGGCGTTGCGCAGAATTTCAGGATCGACCCGGCGTACCTGGCCGGAAGCGACGGCGAGAGCGGCGGCCGCCCCGGCGGCGGTGCCGGTGATCATGCATCCCGGCATGACGCGCAGGCTTGACTGGACTTCGCGGTCGACCGAAATGCAGCGCCCCGCCACCAGCAGGTTTTCCACCCCGTGCGCGATCAGCGAACGGTAGGGGATGCCATAATTCTCGCCGGGGGAATAGGCGGTTTCGCGCATTCGCGCCGCGACTTTTTTCTGCTTTTCGATATCGGGAGTCGAGGCGTGGATGTCGACCGGGTAATAGAAGCAGCCCACCTCGTCCGGAAAGTGGCGGCGCGCCCGGTAGTCGTCGAACCCGAGCCGGTAGTCGCCGCGGATGCGGCGGCTCTCGCGGACGCCGAGCAGCGGCGCGGTGGCCGTCAGGTCCGCCTTCTCGTAGCCGGGGACGAAACGGCGGTAGAAGCGGTGGATGATTTCGGCGACCTTGCGGCCCTCGCGGTAGGCGCGAGTCAGGTCCGCCTCGTCCGTCGAGTCCACCCCGTAGACGTGGCCGAGGTTGCCGGAACCGGAGCCGGAGCCGTATTCCGAGACGCCGACAATATGGTATTCGTCGAGCGGAATTTGGTCCTTGTGCCGGAACCAGAGCTGGTGGGCGCCTTCGCCGCGGCGATCGGCCTCGCACATCCGCTCCAGGTCGATGTTCGAATATTGGACGCAGAGCGACGGACTCATGGTGCGGCCTTCCGCGTCTCCGAATTCGAACGGAACCCCCGCCGCCGCCGCGACCAGCCCGTCGCCGGTCGCGTCGATGAAGATGCGCGCCGTCACCTTCTTAAGCCCGCGCGAAGTGGCGACAGCGAGGGCGGCGACCCGGTCGCCGCGACAGATGACATCGGCGATTTTGACCGACAGGAAGAGCCGGACTCCGGCCTCGGCGAGCTTGTCGTCATAGACCCGTTTCAACACTTCCGGATCGATATGCTGCCAGATATAGTTGCATTCGGCGACGCCCATCCGGCGGCACATCTCCGAAACCAGTTCGAGACAGATGCCGGAGGCGACCAGGTGTTCGCGGTCGCTCATGTGGATGAAGACCGGAACCAGCCCGGAGGTGCTCATTCCGCCGCAGGCGCCGGTCTGTTCGAGAAGGAGGACGTCCGCGCCGCTCCGGGCGGCGGCGAGGGCGGCGGCGACTCCGGCGGGGCCGGCGCCCGCGACGACCACATCGGCATCGGCGAGCACGGGGAGATCGAGATCGGGAATCATAAAAATTCAGTCCTGTATTCTGCGGGAGAGGAAACGGAACAGTTCCTCCCGGCGCTGCTTGAGTTGGGCGTAACGCTCCCGGTCGCCTTGCGGAACCAGGTGGATCACATCGGCGGTGATGCCGTCCAGCCGGACCGGCAGCAGCCCGTCCGGGCCGACCGAGACCGGGCGGTCGATGCCGGAGAGCATGCCGAACATCCGGTAGGAGCCGGGCGGAACGCGGAGGTTTCCTTCCCGGACGACGCCCGGATTCCGCCAGGGGTAGAGCCCGTTGTCCTGCGCACTGTAGACCCAGCGGTAGCGGTCCAGCTCCGGGCGGGCGAACACCGGATAGGTCAGCATGCCGTCGGAGTGGCGGTAGTCGCGGGCGTAGAGCGCCCCCGCCGATTCCACGACCGGGCGGACTCCGCACTGCTTCATCAGGAAAACGATGATCCGGTCGTCGCGCCGCGGATCGAGCCCCGGCGTGTGGTGATAGAACCAGACGGCGGAGCCGTTGGCGAGATCGTAACGGCTGAGAACCGGACCTCCGGCATCGCGGAACACCACGGTCCCCGCCTTGCCGGTCAGGGTGCGGCCGTCGCGGAAAGAGAGCTCGCCGACCAGCTCGGCGAACTGGCCGGGGGCGTTCATCGAAACCGGGTTCCAACCGAACATATCCGCCCACATGGTGCCGTCCATCCGGCGTCCGGCGGCGGCGCCGTGCAGGATCAGGGTGCGGCCGGAGCCGCCGCGCACCCAGTCGGCCAGCGTTTTCGCCATTCCGACTGGAAGCGCGTAACAGTCGTTGATTACGATCTTCGCGCGGTTCTGTTCGGCGGCGTCGAAGAGATTCGGCATCAACCGGCTGACCGGCTCATTCTCCCGCTCGGCGGCGGCGCCCAGGATGCGCTGGTGCAGTCCGACATACAGGGTCCTGGTCTCCTGCAGGGAGAAGACCCGTTCGAGTTCCGGGTCCGGCGCAATGGTCTCCCCGAGCGTGGCATGATTGTAGGCGAGGCATTTCGCCATATAGTCGCAGAAGCGGTCGTAGTCGTAACGGTTCTTCGGATCGGTCTGGTCCTCCATCAGGGCGCTGGGCCAGTCCATCTCGAAGGAGTCGTAAGGCGCGGCGGCGGCGATGTCGAAAATGGCCGCATAGGAGTATTCCGGAGCCCAGTAGATCGGGCCGTGTCCGCCTTTGCCCTCCTCCCCGATCAGACGGTGGTGGACGTCGACTCCGCCGTAGACTTTGCGCATCGCCCGGGCGAGGTGAAACGCCTTGAGCGCGGTGTTGGGGTGATAGAAGTAGGTCTCCTCCACGAAGCCGCCCAGGTTGGCGGAACGGACATTGCAGAGCCAGTCGTTGCCGTTCCGCCAGTCGTCGCCGTTGTTCATCAGGATATAGCGCACGCCGCGCCGCTTGAAACTCCCCGCCGCGTCGGAGTGCCAGCGGCAGAAGGCGTAGTGGCGGATCATGATGTCGAGGTAGGCGCGCTTGACCATCTGCGGGTCCGGCGAGGGGATCATGTAGAGATTGGCCGGAGTGAAACGGTAGTCGTCCCAGCTCCGGTAGCCGAGGTCGGCGGGCTGCCAGCGGAACCCGGTGTATTCGGCGAAGTAATCCCAGAACTTGAGGGTGCGTCCGTCGCTGAAGGGAATGCCGTGGTCCTCCTCCCTGAGGATCGCCGGAGCGTTGCGGTTGACCTTCTCCGGCTCCACCCGATAGTTGCTGTCGATGCTCTGGTACTCGGGGAGTCCGTAGGCGGCGAACCGTTCGGCGACATTCTCCCAGATCTCCCGCCACGCCGCCGAGGTGTAGTCCATCTTGTGGTGGCGCTCGTTGAGCAGTTCATAGGAATCGGGATCGACGGAGAGTGCGTCGAGCTCCACCGCTTTCTGCCAGAGGAACGGGCCGACGCCCTGATAAGCGGCGGTCATGCGGTTCGCCCGGAGCCACTCCCGGACCCGCAGCAGTTCGCGCAGGCAGGTGTACTGCTGGAACGCCAGGTTCGGAATCAGCTTCTGAAGCTCGAGGAAATTCCGCCTCCCCTTTTCGGTTTCGAGGCAATAGACGCCGCTGCCGTGAACGTTCCGGTGCCGGAGCTCCGGCAGCATCGGGGCCGGTTCGGACTTCGCGAAGTACCAGTACGGATCGTCCCAGACCCGGAACGGCCGGCCGGAGCCGCCGTCGGCGTAATGGACGGCGGTGCCGGCGAGTTTGAACTCGAGCTCCCCGTTCCCTTCCAGAATCAGCCGGAACATCATCGAATCGATGTTCTTCCACTCCGGATTTCCCCAGCGCCCCGGAATCGCCCGGAAGGCGGAGGCGGGAATCGTGAGGCGCTTCCACTCGCCCGCGCCTTCGAGCGGAACGTCCGCCGTCCAGCCGTTCTGGTACGGGCCGAATCCCGACAGCCGTTCGGTGAATTCGATCCGGAGCTTCTGCACTCCCTGCCGATGGGGAACTTTGAGGAGAAGATCGACCGATTCGACTTCGCGCAGCGGAGCCGGGACGGGGCGGGAGTCTTCCATCGCGCTTTCAATGATGCCGGAACGGCTGTCCCCGTATGGATTCTCCCAGTGGAAATTGACGCTGTAACGTTCTTGTTCCGGGTGATCGCGGTAATCGAGATTGGCCAGCGGCGGCGTATCTCCGCCGGTTTTGAGCGAAAAGTCGTAAAGAATTTTCTTCTCCTCGAGGGTTCCGGCGTAAGCGGGAACCCGCCCCGCTTCGAAGCTGCCCGGAGCGGGCGGGTAACAGTCCACCCGGCGGACCTGCACTTCGCCGATCCCGTTGTGGACCAGCCGGAGCTGAAGACGTTCGGTCCCCTCCGGCACCCGGAAAGTCATCGACATGCGCATCCAATCGGGGGCGAAGTTCCGGTTTTCCGTCGAGTTGAAGACGCGCACCGCGCCGCCGTCCTTGCGGAACGCGACGACCTGAAGACGGTAGACGCCCTGTTCGAGCTTGTGCGGAATCCGGACTTCCGCCGCGAAGGAAAGCACCTCCCCCGGCGTCGCCGGAAGCGGCACGGTGTCGGCGAAATAACTTCCCGGTTTGTGAACGGTGAGCCGGTGCTGAAGCATGCCGTTTTCGACCGGCGCGTTCCAGCCGCCCGGGCCGTCCGCAAAACTGTGATGCCGTTCCGCCGCCGTCAGCAGGAGGGCCGGAAGCAGCAGGGCGAGTACGAGCAGAATCTTTTTCATCAGAGCAGCCCCTTGTTGCAGCCGGCGACCCGCCAGGTGTCGGCGGTGATCGCAGGCCAAAGGGCGCCCCCGGCGCCCGGCATCAGGTACGAGCAGCGCAGGTATTTGACGTGCCCGTCGACAAACGTCACATTGGTTCCGGTCATATGCCGGTCGGCGGGATAGTGGACGCTGCGCGAAGTGCTCGCAATCGAGATGAAGTTGCCGAACCGGTCGGGGGAGGAGAACAGGCGCGACTCGGTATACATTCCGATGACGCTCGGGGAGGAAATCCGGGCGAGCGCGAACCCTTGGATCGAATTCTGCGGCAGGTCGACCTGCACATAACTGTAGCTGCGGCGATCGACGTTCGGCGATTCCGTCATGGCCTGCGTGCACTGCATTTTGTAGGTGAAGGCGGCATCATCCTTGTAGACACTGCTGTCGCATCCCTCGATATAGGGCAGAAACAGCGTCCGCCAGCGGATTCCGGAGCTGGAGAGCGGGGCCGGCATCACATTGCGGTTCCCCTGCTGGTACATCGCGGCGGCGATGCCGAGCTGTTTCAGATTGCCGGCACAGCTGATCTGCCGGCTTTTCGCCCGCGCCTGCTGCAACGCGGGCAGCAGCATCGAGGCGAGGATGGCGAGGATGGCGATTACAACGAGCAATTCAATCAAAGTAAAAAGGCGTGTTCTCATGGTTTTCTCCGTTGATGGTTGCGGACCGTCGGCGCCGTTTTCGGTTCACAGCAATATTATACCTCGAATCAAGTTGACAGTATGGTACGATAGCGCTATATTTTATAATAATCATGCTGCCGAATCAAGGAATATCTGTTTTTTTATGATAAGAACACCGGATCATCTGCTGGAATTGCTGAAAAAGCTCGACGCGCTGGCGGCGGTCGCCGGGGTGCGCTGCCGCTGGAAGGTGAACAGCGACCTCCTGCTGCCGGAGCCAGACATGCCGCGGCGGATCAGTTATCATGACGACGAACCGCTCTGTTCGGCGGTGAAACGGCTTGCGGACGGGGAGACGAATTGCGTCAGGAACGATTCGCGGGAGATCCCGGCGCTGCTGCGGTCGGGGGGAGCGCCTTTCGTCAAACGCTGTCACGCCGGAGCGGCGGAGATGATCATTCCGATTTCGGTCGGCCGCGGGGCCGCGCCGGGAGTGGTGATGGTCGGCCCGTACCGGGAGGCCGGAACCGCCTGCCGTTATCCGGAACTGGAGACTGAATTCCGGAATTTGCCGGTGCTCGATGATGCGGTGAAGGCCGGTTTTCTCGAATTGGCCGAACCGCTGCTGCGGGAACCGGTGCGTAAGGCCTACATCGAGGCGGCGGACATCCTGCCGGTTTATCCCGCCGACGAGCGGATTGCGGAGATTCTGGAGATTCTGCGCGGGAACCCCCGCCTGACGCCGGACGAGTTGGCCGACACGCTTTTCATCAGCAAATCCCGATTGTTCCACCTGTTCCGCGCCGAATGCGAAATCGGACTCGGCGAATACCTGCTCAAACTGCGATTGCGCGAGGCCCGCCGCTACCTGCTTTCGGGGAGCTGGCCGATCAGCCGGATTGCGGTGCGGACCGGATTCACGGACCAGAGCCATTTCACCGCGCTGTTCCGCCGTGAATTCGGCCTGCCGCCGCTGAAATACCGCCGAAACCACGGCAAGGAAGGCCGGGTGTGACGGGGAGCGTTTCCAGGTTCGGTTTTTTTTCAGCGGGCCGCTTGCGAATCGCCCGAACGGGTGTTATATTTTGAGGCCGGGCAATTAGCTCAGTTGGTTAGAGCGTCACGCTTACACCGTGAATGTCGGCGGTTCGAGTCCGTCATTGCCCACCATCCATCTCCACAGAACCCCACTCATAATGAGCAAGTCGCCGTTTTCAGATGAATTCAACTCACTGCCCTTTAGTCTGCCCCGGGCGGAGTGCATCGTGAACAGAAGCAAAAACTTCATGGAACGACTTGCAAGTTCCCTCTCGGGAAGATATCGTATTGTTCAGAAGCAATATCAGCAAAACCGGGCAGGATAGAAATGTCGGTGATACCAGGGGAAATGCCTTGAGGTCAACATGAATCCTTCTTTAAAGCACCAATTGGATGGATTATTGTCATTTATCATGATATATGGGTTCCTCTTTTTCATTATAAATGTCATACATCCATCAAAAAGCCTGGTTATTTTCAGCGTTTCTTTTGGTTCCGGCGTTGTTATCGGTTATTTGGTTATGTATATAAAAGCCGTAAGGCTTCGATAAATTGGTAGCCGAGAGGAAATAGGTGATCGCATGCTGTTTGTCAGCAGCAGGAATCCGTGCATCAATTATAATTCCGCTGAATGTCACCAATTATAAAAAATAAGAAGACATCTCTTCAGGATATTGCTTTATGGATACAAAGATACAGGATCGCTGGGGTAATATTTTATTTTGCTTCAAAAATAAGCAGAAAGGAGATCGTCATTATTTCGATGATTTATTTTTACGGGATGTGTACCTGCCAAATTCGTCTTTAGAAGGAGCATCTTTCTATAATACCTGTTGTGAAAACGGGTATTTTTATGCCAGCGACCTTTATTGGGCAGAGTTGTCATATGCCGACTTTTCAAATGCAGACATAAGGAGGGCCGATTTGCGCGGAATTTCCGCGACAGGTACTATTTTCTGGCGGTGCGATCTGAGAGGAGCGGATTTTTCTGCCGATAATTTAGGCGGGAATATCCATTTTCGCAATTGTGATTTTACTGAAATGATTTGGGATGAGGATACTGATTTCAATGGAGCTTTCTATGATGAGCACACTTGGTTCCCCTCCAATTTTTGCCCCGAGCAAAAAGGCATGAAGAAAGAGAATAGTAATCTCTCAGATGAGGTAAACGAAAAAAGAATATTCCGTTTCCTTGATCGTCATAAGACTTCTTTTGTAAAATCTCATATCGGTTGCACCATTTGGCGTTACGCGAATCTGAGTCATTGCAATTTCAGCTTATGCGATGCATATTCCGCAGATTTCACAGCTGCGGATTTGCGAGGAGCTGTTTTTGCAAATGCGTCATTGATGCGAACCAGTTTTTATAAAGCCGATCTCAGAGGAAGCGACTTTTCGAGAGGAGAGTATTCGGAAGGCGCAGATTTAACCTCGGCGGATTTAAGAGAGATTATTTGGGATGAATCGACAAATTTTACCGGCATATTATACTCCCACGATACCCACTTTCCCAAAGATCTCAATCCTGAAAAATGGGGAATGAAGCAGGTGCCATCCATAATAGAGATACAGGATCGATTGAAATAGGGTCTGCGGGAAACAGGTGCCGGTCAGATGGCATCAATATACTTACTGGCAAGAGTTTCTTTAATACACAATGGCACCGACTCCATCCATCATGAAGAGATATCTATTAATCATATTGCTTCTCATGTCAATTATGAGTTCTCTATTGCTGCTGAACTGCAATTTATCAAATTCAAACACTGAGGATATTTTAAGCGCATCGAGTTACTCGACGGAACTTGAAAGTATAAAAGGTTACATCGTTCCTTTTATTGACAGAATAAACCCTCTGACATCTGAGATTTATAGAAAGAACTATGAGAGCAAAGTTAAAATCTTAAAAAATTTCGGCTTCTCACCAGAAATCACAAAACGAGAAGAAAAAAACATTTATAAAGCAATCAAAAAGCATGATGATATTCTTTGTGATAAACTTACCATATTATGTTGCCGCGACCAGAAATTTGACTTCGCATGGGTGGAATCACAAGACGAAATATTTTATCTGTTCAAGGAGAAAAACAATAAGGAATGGTATCTCTGGAGCAGAATGTATGTATCCTATGACGAATTCTGACCATGAATGATAAAGGAGCAAGTACCCATCCCTCAAAATCTGGAAATAGGTGAGGCGAGTGACGAATTAGGAAATAGGTGCAAGACAAACGCTCGGCAAGGAGACGAAGTCATGTTTCGAATGCGCAGGAAAATATTTCCGGAGAACGATTATGAAGCATGTGAGCAGAAGTATCAAACCTTTCTGGGTAAAAATCAGAAGTATATTGACGATTCATTTTATGAGATGTTCCGTTATGACTACTTTCATGATGGGAATTTCAGCGAATTTCACTTCGATTTCCATTGCCGGACGCTGACGATGGTATTGTGCTGCCCCAATTATCTCAACCTGAGGGATGAGTGTGTCAATATCGATTACCGGATCGTGTTTTCGAATGTTTCCCGCTTTGACTATCGACTTGACGGGCAGGGCGATTCCGACCGCAATGCGCAAGTTCTCCTTGACCCGATCTTCTTTCTGCACGGAGAAATAGGGACTCTGCTTTCTCCGCGCAAGAAAATGTCGCTGATTATGGAATTGTGTTCACCGCACGCGAACTCGCCATTATGGGTCTCCCTCATCTTCGATCAAGTGAAAATATCTCCCGTGGAACCGCTTGCATTCGAGGTCCTGAAGAGAACAGATCATTTGCGTCTGGAATGAAACCGCCTGCCGGAGTTGCAACTGTTCCGGCCACGACTTTCCATCGCGCCTTTCTGACAAGGCCCGGTTTCGGGTCTGCTTCGACTTTTATTTTCCGATTCGCCTGCTATATTTAGTTTTAAGACCGAAACCGCGGGAAAAAACTGATCCATACAACGCAGGAGTCTTGCCGGATGACCGATCCCGACTGGCATTTGATCCGCAATCTGCGGGTGAATTACGAGCATCTGGAACACGCTGAAAAATCGTTTCAGCTCCATTTCGCCACATTCTCCTGGGTGACCTGCCGGGCGGACTATCATTTCATGCCGCATAAGCATTACCTCCAATACGAGCTGATTGCTCCGCGCGGCAAAAGCTATCAGTGCAGCGTCAATAAAGTTCCGGTCACGGTCAATCCGGGGCAGATCGTCCTGATCCAGCCGGGCGACGATCATGAAGATTTTTATCATGAGGACGGGGAACTGATTTTCATGATCTTCACCTTGCAGGACCTGGCCGGGAAAAACTGGAAATACGGAATCATGGCGCCGGAAATTCCGCCCCCGGCGCGTGTGGCCGATCTCCCCCCCGGCTCCACCGCTGAACAGATTCTCGATCTGCTGCTGCAACAGAAAAAGCTCAGTTTGGAACGCATGATCTCATTGCGCAAAATGCTGGAAGCCTTTTTCTGGGAATTCGTCCCGAGCCTGCCAAAATCCCTGCTCGCTCCGCAATTCATCGCCGGCATGGAAGAGGATGTTTTCCGCCAGCAGGTGTTCCATTGTTTCGACGAACTGATCCACGAACATTTCGAGGTGGCCAAGCTGTCGGCCCGGCTGGGCATGAGCAAACGCTCCCTCGAATACCGGTTCCGCGAAGCCTTCGGCACCGGACCGGCCCAGACCTTCACCGCGTACCGGGTCCGCCTGGCCGAGCAACTGCTGCTGCAGGGGAAAAGCGTCAAGACCGTCGCCGCACAGCTCGGCTTTCAGGACCAATTCTATTTCTCCACCGTTTTCAAGCGGGTGAGGGGGATTCCGCCATCCCGTTTGCTCCGACCGTGCTGATTTGCGCATAATCAAATGTATTTGCGCTTTTTTGCATTCTCACAACCCTCACATTATTGTATAATTGATTACATGGAAACGGGAATCATTGCAGAGAAGCGGCCATGCGGAATCGGCTTCCGGCCCATTTGAATTTGAATATGACTGTGAAATGACAGGAAACCGAACATGACGAACCAGGACAACAGCCGGATGGAATTGCAGGTCGACCCCGAAGGCGGATATCGCATCGGAAGTTCCGGGTTCCGGCTTGCCGACGCGCCGGGCGGATTGATCGCCGACGGCAGGGAATATCCGCTGCCGTGGCAGCCGGTCGAGACAACGGCCGACTCGGTCGCCATGACCTGCAGCAACGAAGCGGGAAATTGGCGGCTGCGTTTCTCCCGCAACCGCACCCTCAGCGGCGATTCCGGCTGGGAAATCAACTGGTCCGGCACCTTGCGGCAGCCGCTGAAAAACCTGCGGATCACTTTGCTGCGGCACCCGGAGCTGGAATGCGACCATCTTCTGGCGCAGGGACAACGGACGGGCGGCTGCCTGTCGCGCTGTCTGCCGGTCGAAGCGCCGATCCGTTTCGAGGGATATTATCAGCTGATGCTGCGGCTCGGAAAGCGGCATTGGCAGCTGGCGTTTCCGCTGCGCTCGGACCATTCCGCGACGTTTGCCGGTCTGTTGACCGGAAACGCGGTACAGGGGCTGGAGGCCCGGGTGGAAATCTCGAACTACGACGGGCTGGAACTCCGTCTGCCGACGCTGACCTTCCGCGAGTCGGAGAACGGATTCCATCTGATGGAGGATTGGGCGGAGGCAAACCGGGAAAAAGAGCGGCGCACCGTCGCTCCCGGAATCGGCTGGAACACCTGGGATTATTACCGCTGGACGGTCACCGAGGAAGCGGTGTTGCAGAACGCCGAATTCATCGCCCGCGACCCGGTTCTTTCGCGTCATATCAAGCGGATCGTCATCGACGACGGCTGGCAATACTGCTACGGCGAATGGGAGGCGAATCCGCTGTTCCCGAGCGGAATGGCCAAGCTGGCGCGGGAGCTGACGCGGATGGGGTTCGAACCCGGATTATGGTTCGCCCCGGCGATTGTCGAACCGCACGCCCGGATTGCGCAGCTCCATACGGAGATGCTGGCGCAGGGAGAGTCGGGCCTGCCCTGTCTGGCGTTCGAATGCATGAGGCGACATGGATTCGTCCTCGATCCGACGCAGCCGCAGGTGCAGCGCCATCTCCACGAACTCTTCCGGCGGTATGCCGACATGGGGTACCGGTATTTCAAGCTGGACTTTCTCCATGCCCCGACCAAGGCCAGGCAGTTCGCCGACCGCACCGTGCCGCAGGGAGAGATCGTCAGGAAGCTGCTGGAGCCGATTCACGCGGCAATCCGCGGCCGGGCTTCGATCATGGGGTGCAATTATCCGTTCCTGGCCGGCTCCGATTACGTCGACGCCGTCCGCATCGGTGCGGATATCGCCGCCAACTGGGACAGCGTCGGGAAGAACGCCCTCTCCGTGGCCGCCCGTTTCTGGGCCAATCGGCGACTGTGGGTGAACGACCCGGATTTCGCCTTATGCCGCGGCCCGGAAACCTCCGACGATCCGGAGCTGAATCAGCTGAAACCGCATCTGGTTTTCGTGACTCCGGGCGAAACCGAAGCCGCCGCCCGGATCGCCCCGATTTCAACCGCCAACCGGGCGCAGCTGGAGGTGCTGCTCGGCATCGCCCTGATGGCGGCCGGAGAGATCAACCTTTCGGACAATCTGCCCCGCCTCAATGCCTCCGGCCTGGACCTGGCCCGCCGCATCGTCTCAGCGGAAACGGGAGAGACGGGGATTCCCCTCGACCTGTTTCTGGCGGAAAAGCCCTCGTACTGGCTTCAGCGCATCCGGAACGGGCATCGGGTTCTGCTCATCAACTGGACTGCGGGAAAAAGGCATTTCGGCATCGAGCTCAGGCAGTACGGCATTCGCGGGGGAGCCGCCACGAATTTCTGGACCGGAGAACCGCTCCCCTTCGACGGCGACAGCCTGACCGCCGTCCTGAACCCGCAAAGCTGCCTGCTGGCGGAAATACGGAAATAAACGGATTCAACCTGAAAACTCAAACTTGAAAACAAGAAGGGAGTGGCGGCATTTTCAGGAAAAAACCGCATCGGATGGATCAAAGATTTTTTGATTCGTGAAACATGAAATTTTTAACCAACCAAAGTCAGATACTTTGAAATCAGCCCCGGGAGGCAAACATGGACACGCAAAGCATCGGAAAAGAGAAACATTGTTTCACACTGATTGAACTCCTTGTCGTAATTGCAATCATTGCAATTTTAGCTTCCATGCTGCTGCCGGCTTTGAACAAGGCGAGGGAAAGCGCCAAAAAAACCGGCTGCACCAATAACCTCAAGCAGCTGGGAACCCGGCTGGTGATGTACTCGAGCGACTACAAGGGCAGCGTCCCGGGCGATGTCTACAATACCGTCGCCCTGGCTTACGGCGTAACCGGGTCGTCCTCCCAGATAGCCAATCTGGCCAAAAAGCTCAAAATCTTTCCGGAAACCGCCAAAGGGTTGAGCATCTGTCCGGGAGCGACGCCGGTGGATGGCGTCAACTATTACCGGTCTTCTTACGCGCTGACCCGGGGATTTGACAGCGTTTACGGCTACGGGCCCAAAAGCGGCGGAGCCTATTATGTCGATAATATCAGCTCGCCGAGCCGTACGGTCTACCGCAATCTGGTGGACATCAAACCCGGCTCCGTGGTGATGATGGAAGGGTTGCTCAAGCTGAACAACTGGGGCGGCTCCGACATCTTCGGGCATGCCTACGGCACCTATCAGCCTTCGTACACGAACAAGTGGTACATTTATCAGGGAACCACCAACATTTACAATGCGGCGGCCTTCGGCAATCACGTGAACACGGCAAACTTTCTCTTCACCGACGGCCATATCAAGTCGTTTCACGCCGGAACGCAGTTCGACAACGACTGGCGGCCGCGTTAACCCGCCGTATTCCCTGTTCAACGGACAAATAGAAGATAGAGGAAACCGCGGGAGCAACACCGCGGGGAATCCTACGGTCATACCCGGAGACCGAAGAACCACCAACCCATCGGAGAAAAAATGTCGCTGCGCTCAATCGTCCTGTCGTTCCTGGCATCGGCTTCGGCCATGCTGCCGAGTACGGCCGCTTCTGCCGGAGAAAAAATGCTCTATCAAAATGAGTTCACCTCGCCCGACGCGCTCGCCGGCTGGATCAATGCCGGTTCGGCCGCCGTCCTGCCTCACGACGGCATTGACGGGAGCGGCTGCGTCAGGCTGACCCTGGCCCCTGAGGACAAGCAAAAAAAGATCCATCTCATCCAGGATATGCCGCTTGATCGGTTTGCCGGCCGGGCAGTACAGTTGGAAGGGTGGATCAGGGGCGAAAACGTCAGCACCGGCAGCAAAGCGATCTTCGGGCCCAAGCTGATGCTCAAGATCATAGACAAAAACCAGACCGTCTGGCTGGATCAACCCAAACTGTACGGGACGTTCCCCTGGACGAAGTTTCAGGTCTTCGCCCGCATTCCGGCCGAACCGAAGCAGATCAAGCTGGTATTGGGGCTGGAAAACGTCACCGGGACCGTCTTCTTCAGCCGGGTGAAGATCGTCGAAGTTCCCCAGGTTGCGCCGCCCAAAAGCGACGCCGGAAAAGCCGCGTTGCAGCAGACGCCCGCCTATCGCGGCACCATGCTCGGCACCCGGCTCAAGGAAGAGGATCTCCGGGAACTGGCGGAAACCTGGGGCGCCAATCTGGTCCGTTTTCAGATGGTCCGCACCTGGGGGAACAAACCGGTCAGCGAGGCAGAATACGACCAATGGCTCGATCTTCAGCTGGAACGCCTTGACCAGATGCTGGTCTGGGCGAAAAAGTACGGATTCAAAGTGGTGGTCGACCTGCATTCCGGCCCGTTCATGGACCAGAACGCCCTGGCTCACAACCGGCTGATCTGGAATCGCAGAATGAACGACAAGATGGTCGAGGTCTGGCAGAAAATCGCCCGCAAGTACAAAGGGACTCCGGAAATCTACGGGTACGACCTGCTCAACGAACCGCGCGAAGACGGCTATGTCTTCGAATCCGACGGCCCGCTGGACTGGAACCGGCTGACGGAACGCGTCGCCGGAGCCATCCGCGAGATCGACCCGGAGACTCCGATCATCATCGAACCGGCCCCCTGGGGCAAGCCGGTCGGCCTGACCACCTTCCAGCCGATCGACGTTCCCAACGTCATCTACAGCATCCACTTCTATACGCCGCACGACATCACCCACCAGGGCGTCAGCAAAGGCGAACCCTATACCGGCGCAAGCTACCCGAGTGAAATCAAAGGGGTGAAATGGGACAAGGAGCAGCTGCGCAAAATGCTGCTGCCGGCCCGTGAATTCCAGTTGAAGTGGAATGTCCCGATCTTCGTCGGGGAGTTCGGCTGCATCCGCTGGGCCCCCGGCGACACCGGGCCGAACTACCTGCGCGACTGCATCGATCTCTTTGAAGAGTTCGGCTGGGACTGGACCTTTCACGCCTACCGCGAATGGGACGGCTGGAGCGTCGAACACGAAGGGACCGAACCCGGCAAACCCGGCAAATTCGTCGATTCGACTCCGCGGAAAACCGTCCTGCTGGAAGCGCTGAAACGAAATCAGATTAAAAAAAAATGAGTAACACGCCAGCTGCCATCCGTTCTCCGCTCATCGCGTTCATGGTTCCCACCGGCAGGCCGGACCGGGAAACCATCCGCCGCCAGTTGCGGGCGTATATCCGGCAGGATATCAATCAGTTCCTGATTTATCCGCGTGTGGGGATCGGGTTCCGTCATCTTTCCGATGAATGGTTTGACATGTGGGCGGATTTTGTCGCCGTGGCGAAGGAGGAAGGCGCGTTTCTGTGGATCTATGACGACCTCTGGCCCAGCGGCCGGGCCGCGGAGGAAGCGAATCGGAAAGGAAAAATTCTGGAGGGAAATCCGGAACTGGCAATGGGAATGCTCTCGGCGTGGCATGGCAGCAACGGCCTGGAATGGAAGATTTTCCGTTCCGAATTGCAGCCCGACCTGCTCAATCCGCGCAGCACCGCCAAATTCATTGCCGCCGTCCATGAACGCTATGCCGCCCGTTTCGGAAAGGATTTCGGCACCGTCATTCGGGGCGTCTTCACCGACGAACCCAGCTTTTTCCACGGACTTCCGGCCGGAAACGGCGAAAAACTGGTGGTCCGGATTCCCTGTTACGACGGTCTGGAACCGGATTACGCCGCCTTGACCGGACGTGACCTGCGGCAGGATATCGAAGCCGACATAAACGGGAAAGGCAACCCGGAAACCTGGACCTGCTACTATGAACTGATCGGCAAGCGCTTTGCGGACTCTTATTTCGCCCCGCTGCGGCGGTGGTGCGAGGAACGCCGCCTGCTCTGGACCGGCCATCTGTGCGACGAAACGCATGTCGGGACGATCGTAAGCATGCAGGGCAGCCCGTATCGATGCATGGAGCAGTTTTCGCTTCCCGGCGTGGACGAAATTCACACGGAATTGTCGCCGGACAAACTGCAATGGGGAACCTGGAAATTCGGACAATCGGTGATCGAACGCGAAAAACGCGGCGGAATATGTGAACTTTTCGCGCTGGGCCCGAGTGATATGAGCCTGGGGAAAATGCGGCAGATGATCTATTTGTCCGCGCTTCACGGAGTCGATCAGTATCTGCTGGCCATCGCCCCGTTCGATTTGAGCGGCAGCATGGCCCAGAAAAGTTTTCTCAGCGTGATCGGTCCGATGCAGCCCTGGTTTGCACATGCCGGGCAACTGGCGCGCGAAGCCGGGGTGGCGGCGCGACTGGCCCGCCGTACCCCTTCGCCATCCATCTATATCCGGTTCCCGCGTTCGGAATATGCCATATCCTGCGCCGCGATGCCGACCGGCTGGTGCGATGACAAATGGTTCGGACAGAATTTGCAGGAACTCATCCGGGAACTTTCCATGGCACAGTGGCCGGTACGGATGATCGACGAAGAGGAACCGCTCGGGGACCGGCAGGCATTGTTGGTGCTGGCATTTGAAAAAGGCAAAATCAAGTCGGAAGAAGCCGGAAAGCCGGTCCGTTTCTTCGCCTCGCCCGGCGAAGTGCGGCAATTTCTGGAAACCCGGTTTGCCCGGCCGATCACCGTCCGCAACCCCGATGGTTCATTGGCGGAATCGATTCTGGCGGAGTGTTCCGCCGACGGCAAGGATTTTCTCCTGCTGAACCTCTCCGGCAAACTGACCCCGGAGTTGCGGGTGGACATACCGCAAAATGGAACCAGCTTCAAAACCGTGATGTATCCCTGCGGCGTGGTCACCGGCAGCGACCGGCAGCCGCCCGGCGAAACGAGGCTCTGCACCTCGCAGCCGGCGTTTGACCTGGCAGTTGACAACGCCAACCTGATGCGCTGTTTCTTCGACGACCGGAATGTCTCCGACTTCAAAAACACCGGTTTTACCGGCAAGGTTAAAATATTGTGCCGCAAGGCATCGGCTCCGCAGCAGATCATGCTTGACGGGCGCCCCATCGTCATTGACCGTGCCGTCACCGATTTGCCGCCGGGAATCGCGGAACTCTACCTGGCGTCCGAAGCGTTCACTTTGACGCCGGGCGCGCACCGCCTTTCCTTTTCGGGTCCCAGAGAAGAGCGGCCCTACCTGCCGCTGTGTTTTCTCTCCGGCGATTTCGGGCTTTTCAACGACACCGAAATCGGCGAGAGCCGGAAAAAGCTCCCCGCCGGCACCGGAACAAACCTGGCCGACGCCGGATTGCCGCAGTATTGCGGGACAATCAGACTGAGTTTCCGGCTGCCGATCCCTGCGGACGGCGCCATGATGACGGTTGACGGCGGCGATGATGCGGTCACTCTTATCATCGACGGGCGCGACCTGGGGACAAAATGCTGGCCGCCCTACTCCTGGCCGATCCCGGCGGAACTCAGAGGCCGGGAATGCCGGTGCGAACTGGTATTGACCGCCCCCATCGCCCGGATATTCGGCCGCGTTGAAAAACTGTGCGCGTCTGACCCGGCGTGGCAAAACCAGCATTGGCTTCGGGAATTCTGGCCGTCGCGCACGTTTACCGGAATTAAGAGCTTATCCCTAAATAAGCCAAAATGTCCTGATTTGCGGTGAAACGCCATTCGCTCGTCCGCTAAAATTGCCGATACCACCAGTATCGTCAATTTGATCAGACTTCGTGACTGACATTTCAGCGCGGCATCATGCCATTTCTTTATTTAGGGATAAGCTCTAACCGACTGGAGTTTTACCGCCCGGATTGAAAATCGAAACCGGCAGTTCCCCTTGCCGACAGAGAGGAAGCCTCCAGAAAAACGGCCCCTCACGAGCCCCGGATCATTTGAGCCGGGAGCGGTGGCGGAGGCGGAACTCGCTGGGAGTGAGCCCGGTGTGCTGCCGGAAGACCCGGCTGAGGTGGAATTCGTCGCTGAATCCGCACTCGCGGGCGATGTCGCGCAGCTTCTCCGCGCTGGCGGCGAGATAGTGGCCGGCGCGCTCGACCCGGGCCTCCTGGAGAAGCCGGGAAAAGTGCTTGCCGAAAAGCTGTTTGACGACGAAACTGGCGCGGGACCGGGAGAGACCGAGCTCCTCCGCCAGGTCTTCGAGGCCGATCGGCTCGGGGGCGTGTTCGCGGAGGTAGGCGGCGATGCGGGCGCCGCGCTCATCGGGAACGGTGTCCAGGAGCCGCTCCTTCCAGAGCCGCATGACGATGCCGTCGCCGCAGAGTCCGCAGAGGGCGAAGAGCGCGGCGGGATTCTCCGGAACGGGCGGCAGTTTGGCATATTCGGCATAGAACGCCTCGGGCAGCCCGGCGGGAGGTTCCGCGCCGCGCCAGAGCCCGGCGTAGAACATGCC
Source organism: uncultured Victivallis sp. (assembly GCA_964435365.1). Taxonomy (GTDB): domain Bacteria; phylum Verrucomicrobiota; class Lentisphaeria; order Victivallales; family Victivallaceae; genus Victivallis. The sequence goes on from CAYSZM010000044.1 coordinate 26,215, forward strand.
GTAGTGGACGTTCCCGTAACGGAGCGGCGTCACCACCTGCGCCAACCCCTTCCAGCAGACCGCGAGAAAGGGACCGGATTCGGAGAGGCAGCGGCTGTTCATCGCGTAGCGGCAGTGGCGGACGCAGCGCTCGTCGAATCCGGCCAGGCAGGCCGGATTGCCGCGATGGCTGCGCCGGGGCGTGGCGAACACCGAACGCTGCGCGAAGAAATGGGCGTTGTCGATCACGGCGACCGGAAGCCCGAGCAGATGCTCGAACGCCGCAAGGCACTCTTCCGGTCCCCGGATCGTTTCCATCGGTCAGACGAGCTCCAGCGAATCCACGCCGAGCTTGACCATGCAGTAGCCCGGATTGTAGGGCGGCGCAGGCCAGCCGAGCACGTTCGGCTCGCGGTTGAACGACAGCGTGCCGACCGCGTAGCTCTCGCCCTCCGCCAGATGGAAGGGGCCGAGCAGGTTGCGTAGCGAGGTCGTGATTTCGATTTCGAGCGTGTTTTTCCCGGCGTGGATCAGCTGCGCAACCGGAACGGCGGCGAACCCGTGGGTCCAGACGCCCGCCTCCTCGCGGTTGATCGCAATGCGGTATGAATTCCCGCCGACCGGGTTGAAACGGAGCAGCCGGATCTTCTCGGCCTCGCTCGCGGTGAGCTCGAATTCGCGGGAGAGCGTGAGCTTCCCGGCGAAGAACGGCAGCCCGGCGTTGACCAGGTCCGCCGCCTTGACCGCCTTGCCGACGGCCGGAGCGCCGAGGGCGAACGTGCCGTGCAGCCGCTCCGCACCGCGGATCAGCGGCTCGACCCGGCCGGTGTGGTTCACCGTGAAGTCGCCCCACAGATAGATCGCCTCGATCTCCGAATCGTAAGTCAGCATGTTGTATTCGGTTTCGAAGCGGCGGGCGCGTTCGAGCCGGGCGTAGACCTCGGAATTCTGCTGGAAACGGGTCTTCATGCCGATCACGTTGCGGCCCGGTTTCAGCTTCGCCGGGAGCGCGACCTTGCGGAACGCGGGGTCGAAGAGCGAACCGGAATCGGCGCCCGGGAACGCTTCGCCGTTCAGCTCGAAGGCGAACGCTTCCGGCGTCTCCACCAGCATGGTGACCGGTTTGGAGAAGTCGAAGCCGTCGGCGACGTCGAAGCTATATTCGAGCTCAAGATCACAGGCGCGGCCGAGTTTCAGCAAGCGGCCCTGAATGACGCTGACATCGTCGGCGACCCAGCCGCCGCCGTCCACGCGGTAGCGGCAGCGGTCGAGGGTGAGCAGATTTCCG
>CAYSZM010000045.1:0-27370 GCA_964435365.1 uncultured Victivallis sp.
ACCTGACAACCAAGCAACAACGCATCTTTACCGAAAATCCTTCACGGATTCAGGTTGTTGATAAAATACGCGCTTTTTCCGCTTTTGCAAGCCGCAGGAGTTTGATAGTAGCCGATTTTGATGGTATATTATAGAAACTGTATGGAGTTCAGCCCCAAACATGAGGTTACCTTGAATATGCCGAAAATCCATCCTTCCGCCATCGTTTCCGACGGCGCCGTACTCGAAGACGGCGTTGAGGTCGGTCCGTTCTGCTTCGTGGGGCCGAATGTGAAGATCGGCTCCGGCACCCGCCTCGTCGGGCACTGCAACATCGACGGGTACACCACGCTCGGGAAAGGCAATACGGTCCACCCGTTCGCGGCGCTCGGCCAGCCCGCCCAGGACCACTCCGTCGTCCCCGGCGAGGCGACCTACCTCAACATCGGCGACGACAACATCTTCCGTGAAGGGTGCACCATCCACACCGGAACCAAGCCGGGCACCGAGACCCGGATCGGCAACCACAACATGTTCATGAACGCGACCCACGTCGCGCACAACTGCATCGTCGGCAACAACGTGATCTACGTCGGGTACGCCGGAACCGCCGGCTACTGCGAAATTTTCGACAACGTGCTGATCTCCGGCCTGGTCGGACTGCACCAGTTCTGCCGGATCGGCCGGTTCGCCATCATCTCCGGCGGTTCGGTCTTCTCGAAGGACGTTCCGCCCTTCATGATGGCCGAGGGGCGCAACGGCGGCGTCAAGATGATCAACAAGATCGGGCTCCAGCGCGCCGGATTTTCGGCGGAGACGATCTCGGTCGTCAAGCAGATTTTCCGCATCTACTACCGGAGCGGGCTCATTCCCTCCAACGCGCTCGAAAAGATCCGCACCGAGCTGCCGCAGATTCCGGAAGTGCTCGAATTCATCCACTTCTGTGAAACCAGCAAAAAAGGTGTGATTTCGGCCCAGGTCGAAGGGCATCGCAGTTAATCGCAATCAGTCAAGAAAATAAAGAATAAGGAATTGAAATTTATGTTGCAGCCGCTCAAGAAGAACCCCGATTTCACTCCCCGCCGCGGACCGGTGCTCCTCGCCATTCTCGATGGAGTCGGGTTCGGCAAATATCCCGATGGCGACGCGGTCAAGATCGCCCGCACCCCGGTGCTCGACGGACTGATGAAGGATTGCCCGTTCACCAAGCTCAAGGCGCACGGCACCGCGGTCGGCATGCCCTCCGACGAAGACATGGGCAACAGCGAAGTCGGCCACAACGCGATCGGCTGCGGCCGCGTGTTCGCCCAGGGCGCCAAGCTGGTCGAAGAGGCGGTGACCTCGAAGAAGCTGTTTGACGGCGAAGTCTGGAAGAAGCTGATCGACAACGTGAAGAGCCACAATTCGACGCTGCATTTCCTCGGGCTCTTCTCCGACGGCAACGTGCACAGCAATATCAACCACCTTAAGGCGATGATCGAAGAGGCGAAGAAGGCGGGCGTGAAGCGCGTCCGCATCCACGCGCTGCTCGACGGCCGCGACGTGCCGGAGACCTCGGCGCTCGATTACATCGACCCGTTCGAGGCGTTCCTCGCCGGGCTGAACGGCGACGGCTTCGACGCCCGGATCGCTTCCGGCGGCGGCCGCATGGTCATCACCATGGACCGCTACAACGCCAACTGGGACATGGTCCGCAAGGGCTGGGAAATCCACGTCCACGGCAACGGCGACATGTTCAAGACCGCGCACGAGGCGGTCGAGGCGCTGCGCGAACGCACCCGTGCGATCGACCAGGACCTGCCGCCCTTCGTCATCTCCGACGACGGCAAGACGCCGATCGGCGCGATGAAGGACAACGATTCGGTCATCTATTTCAACTTCCGCGGCGACCGCGGGCTCGAAATCACCAAGGCGTTCGAGGCGGAAACCCTCGCCGAGTTCGACCGCGGCTTCCGTCCGAATGTGATGTACGCCGGGATGATGGAGTACGACGGCGACCTTCACGCGCCGAAGCTCTATCTGGTCACGCCGCCCGAAATCGACCGCACCATGGACGAATACCTCTGCTCGACCGGCGTTTCCCAGCTGGCGGTCAGCGAGACCCAGAAGTACGGACACGTGACCTACTTCTTCAACGGCAACCGCTCCGGGAAATTCAGCGATGTGCTGGACGACTACGAAGAGATTCCCTCCGACATCGTCCCCTTCGAGCAGCGGCCGTGGATGAAGTGCGCCGAGATTACCGACCGGGTGGTCGAGGCGATCGGCAGCGGCAAGTTCGGCATGATCCGCCTGAACTTCCCGAACGGCGACATGGTGGGACACACCGGCAACATGGAAGCGGTCATTGTGGCGATGGAGTCGCTCGACCTCTGCCTCGCCCGGATTAAGAATGCGATCGAGGCCGCCGGCGGCGTTCTCGTCATCAGCGCCGACCACGGCAACGCCGACGACATGCTCGAGCATGACAAGAAGGGCAACGTGAAGGTCGACAAGGCCGGAGTTCCGGCGCGCAAGACCAGCCATTCGCTCAATCCGGTTCCGTGCATCGTCTTCGACCCCGCGTCGAAGGGCGAGTACAAGCACGAGCTGCGCGAAGGGCTCGGCATCAGTTCGCTGGCGGCGACCTGCATCGAACTGCTCGGATACGAGGCGCCGGAAGGCTACGACCCGAGCGTTCTCGTCTTCAACTGATTTCCAAAAGGCCGCCGCGGGACGAAAATTTCTCCCCGGCGGCTTTTTTTGTCTTTTGCCCGGAAGAAAAACGGGAATATCCGGCGCCGCCGCTTTGACTATTCGCGGTTTCGGAGGTATTTTATCGGATATGTCAGGTTTTGCGGGGTGTAGCGCAGTGGCTTAGCGCGTCTGCTTTGGGAGCAGAAAGTCGTGGGTTCGATCCCCACCACCCCGACCATTTTTGCCGCCCGGGGGGGAGAGGCGCCGGAAAGGCCGGCAACAACACAGGGAATGAAAACCGCGCGACGGTTTGGATGATGAATAAAAAAGAATCTTCTCGTAATCTTCCGCTGAATGACGGAACGTATAGTGTTTCGCATCAACCGGGAGACTCTGTCATGAAAAAATATGTTCCGTTGCTGGTGGTCGCGTGCTTCTTTGTCCTCTATCTCGGACCCATCTGGCAGCGGCCGCTTTATATTCCGGACGAAACGCGCTATGCGGAGGTTCCCCGCGAGATGATCGCCTCCGGCGATTTCATCGTTCCGCGCCTGAACGGTCTGCTCTATTTCGAAAAACCGGTATTGGGTTATTGGATGAATGCTGCTGCAATGACGGTGTTCGGCGAGGTTCCCGGCGCGGTCCGGGTCATGGGGGCGCTCTGCACGCTCCTGTCGGCGCTTCTCATCTGGCTGCTCTGCCGCCGGGCCGGGGTGGAGAAGGTCGGCCGGGTTTCGGCGATGGTGTTCCTGCTTTCCGGACTGGTTTTCGCAGTCGGCACCTACGGTGTGCTCGACGCCCATTTGAGTCTCTTCGTCATGATCACCATGACGGCCTTCTATTACGCCTATACCGAGAAGAACCTGTGGAAACAGGCCGGATACCTCGCCGTCGCCGGCGCGGGCGTCGGGCTGGCGTTCCTGGTCAAGGGGCTGCTCGGATTCGTGCTGCCGGCGGCGGCGATCGTCCCCTTCCTCCTCTGGCAGAGGGATTGGAAGCGGCTGTTTACGTTGCCGTGGATTCCGCTGATCGCGGCGCTGGCCGTGCTGGCGCCGTGGGCGATCGCGGTTCACCGGGCGGAGCCGGATTTCTGGCATCAATTCATCGGCGTCGAACACTTTCAGCGCTTCACTTCGGGGCAGGGGGCCAATGACGACCGTTCGCAGCCGTTCTGGTATTTTCTGCCGGTGCTGCTCGGCGGGCTGTTGCCGTGGACGTTTTTCGCTCCGGCGGTCTGGCTCGGTTATCGCGGAAAAACGCGCAAATTGTTCCGGACTCCGCTCTTGCGCTATTCCGGTTGCATGGCGGCGGTCTGGTTCGTGCTGTTTTCGGTTTCGAGCGGAAAGCTCGCCACGTACATTCTGCCCTGTTTCCCTGCCTGCGCCATTCTGATCGCCGCCGGGCTGGTCCGCTATGCGGAGACCGGCAAGAGCTATCGGGAGGCGGACTGGGTGATCAAATCGCTCTTCCGCATTCTGCTTCCGGCGCTGATCGTGCTGTTTGCGCTGCAGGCGTTCAATCTGTTCGCTCCGGGGCGGATTCCCCAGAAATTCCTGCTTTACTGGCGCGGCGAGAACTTCTTTCTGCCGGTCATCGCGGTCATGGTTCTGCTGCTCTGGCTCCGGATGGCGCAGGAGATGAAGTCCGCCGGGCTCAAATTCATCTGCTTTGGCGTCGGGATCGGGTTTGCCGCGTTCGCCTACCCGGTGACGATTCCGCCGCATCTGGTGCGGCATATCGCGCCGGTCGATTTCATCGTCCGGAGCGCGGCGAAGGCGGCCGAACCCGGCCTCCTGGTGATTGCCGACGACCGGATGACGGTGGCGACCTCCTGGGCGTTGCGCAGCGGGGAGATCGGCGTCTACCGGAAGAAAGGGGAACTCGCCTACGGGCTGGACCGTCCGGAAGGCCGGGGGCGTTTCTATCCGCCGGAGCGGTTGAAGGAATTGGTCGAAGAGGGGGCGAGACCGATTCTGGTGGTAACCGGGTCCGACAAACGGGTGCGTGAAATGCCTTCCGTTCCGGGCCGGTCCGTCTACAGTTCCGGCGGGGTATATCTTGTCCATTACCGACCGAGAGGAGAAAAAATGCCATGAAGTACTACGCGCTTGCCGCTTTGTTTTTTGTTTTCGCCTATCTGCTGCCGCTGGGCGGACGGCCGATGGTGGCTCCCGACGAGTTCCGCTACGCTGAAATTCCGCGTGAGATGATGGAGTCCGGGAACTACGCCCAGCCGTATCTGATGAATATGCGCTATTACGAAAAGCCGGTGCTGGGTTACTGGATGACCGCCGGATGTTTCAAAGTCTTCGGCGAAAACGCGTTCGCATTGCGGCTGCCCGCCGCGCTCGGCGTCGGACTTGCCGCGCTGCTGGTCGCATTGCTGGTGCAGCAGGTCCTGCGCGACGAGAGGATTGCCGCGCTGGCCGCGGTGCTCTATCTGACCTGCGGGCTGGCATATGGGGTGGGGACGTTTGCCGTGCTGGACAGCCAGTTCACCGGGTTTGTCACCGGGATCTCCTGTACCGCGTTCCTGGCCGCGATGGAGCCGAAGTTCACCCGCCGCAAGTTCGCGCTTCTGGTGATCTGCGGCCTGTTTGCCGGATTCGCATTCCTGATCAAGGGGTTCGTCGCCTTCATGGTTCCCGGGCTGGCGATGCTCGGCTTCCTGATCTGGGAGCGGAAGTGGAAGGAGTTCCTGATCCTGCCGTGGATTCCGCTGGCCGTCGTGCTGGCGGTGATCGCGCCGTGGGCGCTGGCGGTGCATCGCGCCGACGGCGATTTCTGGCGTTACTTTGTGGTGGTTGAGCATCTGCAGCGGTTTATTTCCAGCAGCGGCGAGCAGCACAGCGGGCCGCCGTGGTCGCTGCTGCCCTTCCTGGTCGCGGGGATTTTCCCGGCCGGTTTCCTGCTGGCGGCGGCGATTCCCGGAATCCGGTCGATGGGGAAACCCTTCTTCCGCATGCCGCTTTACCGCTTCTGTCTCTGCGCGGTGGTGCTGCCCTTCCTGTTTTTCTCGGTTTCGAGCGGGAAACTGGCGACTTACATTCTGCCGTGCTTCCCGTTCCTGGCGGTGATCGGCGCTGGCGGCGTGGCCGCCTATTTCCGGACGGGCGGGTCGCACCGGGCGTTCGACGTGGTGATGACGGTCTGGGGCGCGCTGCTGATGGTCGCCGGAATCGGCGTGCTGGCGATCGCATTCGCCGACCTGATTCCGCAGTTTTCCGAAAGGCGGACCATCGTCGGATTGCTCGGTTTCTGCGGAATGCTGGCCGGGGGGCTGCTGCTCTTCAGCCGCCGCAGCATCTGGCGGACCCGGTTCTATCTCTTCTTTTTCGGAGTCGGGCTGGTGGTGATGGTTGGCGGCTGGGCGATTCCGGCGAAGCTGTCGCCCGGCAAAATGCCGGCACAGGCGCTGGAACAGTTTCCGGCGAAGCTCGGATTCGATCCCTCCCGCGCCGTGCTGATCACGCATCCGAGCCTGATTCACGCGGTCGGCTGGGTTTACCACCGTCCCGACGCCCGGCTGCTGGCTTCCGAAGGCGAATTCTGGTATGGGATCGGCCGCGCCGAACAGGAGGATGAAGTGCCGATCAAAATCAGCAACGAAGAACTGAAAACTCTCCTGCTGAAGAAGGATCGCCCCGATGTGGTATTCGTTTTCCGCGGCGACCGGGAGCGCAAGTTCCCGGTCTCGCTGGAGCATCGTTCGGCGGTAATCGACGATATTCAGGTATTTGTGTTTCCGCCGGAATCCCCGGCGGGGTTGTGATGTAGATAAAAGGTGTGAATTGCAAATGAGCAAGAATGTTCTGTTCCGGCGTTTTCTGCGTAATCCGGTTCAGGTGGGGGCGCTTTGTCCTTCTTCGCGGGCGTTGTGCAGCACGATCGTCTCCCAGGTCGGCGTCGACCGGGCGGATGTCATTGTCGAGCTGGGCCCGGGAACCGGTGCGATCACCCGGGAGATCATCCTCCGCATGCCGGAGAACGCCCGGCTGGTGGCCATCGAACTGGATGAGACGCTTTGCGGCCATTTAAGGGAAAGCTTCCCGGAGATCACCGTCTGCAACGACAGTGCGGCCGGAATCGGCGAGATTCTCGAACAGTATTCGCTGCCGAAACCGACCGTGGTTATTTCCGGGCTGCCGTGGGCCAATTTCCCGGTTTCGCTTCAGAGGAGCATCCTGACCTCGGTGGCGGAGCACATTGCGCCGGGCGGTTATTTCACCACCTTCGCCTATCTTCAGGGGATGATGCTCGCATCGGGACGGCGATTCCGAAGTATGTTGACTGAAGTGTTTTCTGAAGTGACTACGAGCCCGGTGGTGTGGGGCAATCTGCCTCCCGCTTTTGTGTATCGCTGCCGGAAATGATGACACCTTGTTAATAACTTTGCGTTTTCTGTTGATAACCCGATATCGAACTCTCTTTTTTGCCTCAAAATTCGTAAAAGTTATCAACAATCTGATATGCAATGATTTGAGGGTTTCCGGCGGAAAAGACGCCCTGCCGGGATGCCGGACGGAACTGCTTGTATCAGAATGAGGTTCATGATTTTGCGGGAAATCTCTTCGTCGTTCCGGCCCTGAGCGTGACGGAAAAAAAGGAATTTCGATGAAATGAGCTGGATGGGAGCATTGGCGGGCGGAGCGCTCGGCGGACTTTTCGGCGGTCCGTGGGGAGCGGCGGCCGGAGCCCTGGTCGGCCATCTGATGAGCGAAAAGGCGGAGACCCGCGATCGGCAGGAGCCGTCCGCAGCCGAAGGAAAACAGGCGCTCTTCGTTGTTGCGCTGTTCTCCTGCCTCGCCAAACTGGCGAAGGCGGACGGCGTGGTCAGCCGGGAGGAGGCGGATTACGTCAGCCGGTTCATCAACACCCACTTCGACCCCGCCGAGCGGGAGACTGTCCGCGGGATCTTCAACGCCGCCCGGAACGATGCGGCCTCCTACCACGAATACATCGAACTGATCGCGGAGTCTCCGGTCGACCGGTCGTTCCTCCAGCAGTTTCTCGGCGTGCTCTGCGAGCTTGCCGCCGCGGACGGAGTCCTGAACGAGCGGGAGACGGAATATCTGCGTTATGCCGAAACGCGCTTCGGGTTTGCCGGATATACGGACGCCTTTTTCCGGAACCGGGAGCGGGCGGAATCCGGCGGCGGCGGCGACACGGGTTCGCTGGTCGCTTACTATGAAGTCCTCGGCTGTTCCCCCGCCGCGACCGATCCTGAGGTCCGCAGCGCGTGGCGGAAGAAGTGCGCCGATTTCCACCCCGACAAGATCCAGTCGAAAGGGCTGCCGCCGGAGTTCATCGAGTTTGCGAAGAACGAGATGCAGCGGATCAACCGCGCATATGATGAAATCCGCAAGGTGCGCGGGTTCAAATGACGCCGCGTTACATCGAACCCCTGTTCCGTCCTCCCGCCGAGGCGGAGAGCCTGATTTTTCAGATTTCCTACGGCTGTCCGCACAACGGCTGCCGGTTCTGCGGCATGTACAAGGGCGTCGCTTACCGGATTCGCCCGGAGGCGGAGCTGTTCGACGAAATCCGGCGCGCCGGAAGGGCGTATCCGGACGTGCGCCGGGTGTTCCTCGCCGACGGCGACGGAATGGCGCTCGGGTTTGCCCGGCTCGCCCGGATTCTCGACGTGCTGAATGAAGCGTTTCCGCGTCTGGTGCGCGTCGGAATCTATGCCAACGGCAGCTCGATCGCGCGTTATCAGGATGCCGAACTCGCGGAGCTCCGCCGCCTCAAACTCCACACCTTCTACCTCGGGCTCGAGACCGGGATGCCGGAATTGCTGGAGAAAGTCGGCAAGACCGAACGGGTGGAAACCATGATCGACTCGGTCCGCCGCGGCCAGAATTGCGGCCTCCGCGCCTCGGTGATGGTGCTGCTCGGGCTGGGCGGCCGGACGTACAGTTGCGAACACGCCGACCGCACGGCGGAGGCGCTCAACGCGATGCAGCCGCGGCTGCTCTCGGCGCTCCGCTTCGTGCCGGTGCTCGGGAGTCCGTTCCCCGGATTCGAGTTGCTCACCGAAGAAGAGACCGTGGCGGAACTCCGCCGCATGGCGGCCGGATTCCGGCTGGAGAAAACGGTGTTTCGCGCCAATCACACGTCGAATCCGCTGCCGCTGGAGGCGAGGTTCCCGGCGGACCGGGAGCGGTTGCTCGCCATGCTGGACGCGGCGCTCGCCTCCGGGCGGCTGGACGCCTCCGGCCCCGGCGTTCTGCCCGCCGAACTGTAGTTTTCGTAAAATTCGCGTTTGTCCTTGCATTGGCGTGATTTCCGTGGTATGGTAAGGAAGAGGGAAAGAGACTTCGCGTGTATCCATCAACAACTTGAAAAAAGGAGTCATGTATGGAGAACAATCCTCAAACCTTCGCTGAATTCTGGCAGAACATCTGGCAGATGCTGGTGGACATCAACGTCCCGCGCCTGGTGGGCGCACTCCTGATTCTGATCGTCGGGTGGCTGCTCGCCGTCCTGCTGGGCAACCTGGCCGCGAAAGGCATCCGGGGGCTGAAGCTGGACCGCATCGACAAGAATTTTCCCGAGGGAAAAGCGACGGGGTCCGCCGAGAAAATCGAGAAAATCGCCAGCCGGATCGTCTTTTACGTCATCCTGCTGCTGGCCGTGCTCGGCTGCCTGTCCACGCTCCAGCTCTCCGACGCCGCCGAGCCGGTGCGCGATTTCGTCCGCCGCACCATCGGTTACGGCCTGAACCTGGTTGCGGCCGGGCTGATCCTGTTCGTCGCCTGGATCGTCGCTTCGATCCTCGAATATCTGGCGCTCAACTCGATGCTCGCGCTCAATGTCGATGAAAAATTCAAGGCGCAGAAACCGGAGGCGGCGGATGACGCCGAAGGCAAAAAGCCGGCAAGACCGTACAGCCGGATCGCCGCGAAGGTGATCTACTGGGTGACGTTCCTCGTCTTCATTCCGGCGGTTCTGCGGGCGCTTGAGATCGGCGGCATCACCGCTCCGCTCGAAGGGATGCTTGCCGAACTGTTCGGCTTCGTCCCGAATCTGCTTGCCGCCGCGATCATTCTCGTGATCGGCCTGTTCGTCGCGGCGATCGTCCGCAAGGCGGTTGCCGGGTTCCTGTTCATCGCCCGGCTCGACGAGCTCGGGCGCAAGGCGGGCGGGCAGAATATGTTCGGCGAGAAGGGCATCTCCTATCTCGCCGGGCTGATCGCCTATGTGCTGGTGGCGATTCCGGTGGTCATCTCGGCGCTGAATGCGCTGCAGATCGACGCCTTGACCGAATCGGTTTCCGGCTTCTTCGAAAAGATCCTCAACGCGACGGGCGCGGTGGTCGGCGCCGGGGTGCTGATCCTGGCGGCGTTCATTCTCGGCGGCGTGGTCTGCGGAATCGTGAGCCAGCTGTGCGAGGGGTTCGGGCTGGACCGGCTGGTGGCCTTCCTCGGGTTCGCGCCGAAGGACGGGAAGGGCGGCAAGGCGTCCGCCGTGGTCGGCAAAATCTGCTTCGTGGCGATCATGCTCTTCGCGCTGATGTCGGCCTGTGAACTCCTCGGCTTCGACCGGCTCGCGGCGCTGGTTGCGGCCTTCCTTGTTTTCGGCGGCAATATCATCGTCGGCATCATCGTGATGATGATCGGCATTTACCTGGCCAATCTCGCTGCGGACGTGTTGAAAGGCAAGAGCGGAGGCTCGGAATTCCTGGCGGCCGTAACCCGGATCGCCGTGCTGATCTTCACCGGCGCGATCGCGCTTTCGACGCTGAATCTGAACGGGCGGATCGTCGAGATCGCGTTTGCGCTGCTGCTCGGCGCGATCTGCGTGGCGATCGCGATCGCCTTCGGGCTCGGCGGCCGCGAATTCGCTGCGAAGAAGCTCGAAGAGTGGGATAAGAAACTGACGAAAAAGTAAGACCGACCCCTTATCAAAAGGCGGCGGGACCTCTCGGAGGAGGGGTTCCGCCTTTTTGCGAATGGAGATTTTTTTTGGAACCGAGCAACATCAAATATCGGCGCATCGCCGGAGTCCTGCGGGAGCGGATTCGGCGCGGCATCTATCGCGAGGGCGACAAACTGCCCAGTTATCCGCGTCTCTGTGAACTCTTCGAGGTCAGCGAGGTGACCATCCGCCAGGCGGTCGCGCTGCTGGCCAACGAGGGGCTGCTGCGCCGCGAACGCGGCCGGGGCAAGGGGGTCTTTGTCAACCCGCCGCCCCCGCCGCCGGAGAAAGCGGCGCCGGCCCTGCGGCGGCTCTGCATTCTCCCCGCCGCGCCGACGCTGCGCAGCGACGACCCGGCCATCCAGCAGGGCGCGGTGCAGGCGGTCAACGCGGCGGAGGCGAGTCTGGTCCTGATGCCGGCGCTCGCCGGAGAAGCCCGCCGGGTCTATCTGTCGCACCTCATCGACAACGCCGGAATCGACGGCTTTCTTATCAACGGCCAGATTTTCGCCTCGGACGACGAGGCGGCGGAGCTGGTTGAGAATTTCGATGCCAAAGGCGTCCGTTACCTGCTGATTTTCTCGGCGGAAGACGCCTGTTCGCGGCGCTTCCTGGCGCGGCGGCACCCCGGCGTCTACATCGACGAAGAGAGCGCGCTCGCTTCGGCGCTCGACGTCGCCGCGGCGAAGGGCAAGACCCGGCTGCTCTTCGCCGGAGTCGACCGCTATTCGGTCGAGCGTTCGCTCGACGTTGCGCGCCGCATCGGGCCTTCGGGGCGCTTCCGCATCGAGCCGATGCTCTTCGAACCGGCAGCGAAGTCGCTGTTCAGCGAATTCGAAACCCGGCTGCTGCCCGAACTTGATGCCCAAACGACGCTGGTGCTCGAAGGCAGCAACCTGCCGCTCTCCTATTTCGACGCGCTGCTCAGCGCCCGGAAGCTCAAACCGGGGCGCGATGTTTCGGTGTTCTACTTTGAACACTACTGCAACCTCGACCCGCTGTTCGGGGCGCGCTACAGCTCGATCACCCGCCCCTACGAGGAACTCGGCCGCGCGGCCGGTCTCCTGCTGGAAAAGATGGTGCTTGAACACATTCCCGGCGAAGTGGTCCGCATACCCGCCGAATTCAATGCGCTGGGTACAATCTAGAATCCGGCATGTTCCGCTGCGAGATGCGGGGACCGCTTTTTTTGTTTTTATTTTTCGATTTCCACTGGAAAATACAGATCGTTTGCTGTAAAGTATTTGCTTCGTGTCTGCCGGAGGGATGGATTCATCCGGCGGGCATTCGATCGGGGGCAAACGGCCCGTCCCCGAAGGTGAACGCGTTTCGTTGTCAAGGGATGGGAGTTGTTTGAACTGCGATGTTATTCACCAGTAGAAGCTTCCTTTTTATTTTTCTTCCCCTTTTGCTGCTGCTCTATTATGCGTTGAGGAGCGGCAGGCAGCGCAATCTTCTGTTATTGATCGCAAGCCTGCTTTTTTATGCGTGGGGAGAGCCCGCATTCATCTGGGTCATGCTGGGTTCCGTCGCGGTCAATTACCTGCTTGCCCTGGCATGCGCTCCGGATTCCCGGCACCGCAAACTCGCAGTGACCGCCGGGCTGGTATTCAATGTCGGGCTGCTCTTTGTTTTCAAATATCTGGCATTTGTGCTGCACAATGCAAATCTGATGTGGATCACATCCAGCGATATCGAGATTGCGCTGCCGATCGGAATTTCCTTCTTCACGTTTCAGGAAATCTCTTATCTGCTTGATGTCTATCGGGGAACGGCGCCGCCAAGAAAGAATGTTCTGGATGTCGCGCTTTATGTTTCATTGTTCCCGCAGTTGATTGCCGGCCCGATCGTGCGCTTCCCGGAAATCATCGGCCAGATCGACAGGCGGCAGGAGAGTTTCGACCGCTTTGTCGACGGCCTGGAGCTCTTCATCGTCGGTCTCTCGAAAAAGGTTCTCATCGCCAATGTGCTCGGCCGGGTTGCCGACGATCTGTTCGGGCAGCCCGCCACGGAATTATCCGCCGTCTCCGCCTGGTGCGGCGCGGTTGCCTATACGCTTCAGATCTACTTCGATTTTTCCGGTTATTCCGATATGGCGATCGGGCTGGGAAAGCTGTTCGGTTTCGAGTTGCCGGTCAACTTCAATTATCCGTACATTTCCAGGTCGATTTCGGAGTTTTGGCGGCGCTGGCATATCACGCTGGGCTCCTGGTTCCGCGATTATGTCTATTTTCCGCTGGGCGGAAGCCGCTGCTCGAAATCCAGAACCGTATTCAATCTTGCGGTGGTATGGGCCCTGACGGGGATCTGGCACGGTGCGAACTGGACGTTTCTCCTGTGGGGCGTCTATTTCATGGTGTTGATTATCATGGAGAAACTGCTGAGCGGCCTGGTCGCGTCGAATCGGATGTTGCGGATTTCCGGTCACCTCTATTTCGTGATCGCGGTGATTCTCGGCTGGGTCCTGTTTCGCTCCAACAGCATATCCGGAGCGGTCGATTATCTTGTGGCGATGTTTGACTTCAGCGGAAAAGGCGACGATAGCTGGAAGTTTTATCTGTCGGAATTCAAGGCGGAATATCTGGCGGGGATTCTTCTCAGCATGCCGGTATACCGGCGAATCCGTCAATGGCGCCGACGGCCGATGGTGAATCTGCTCTGGTACGGCTGGCTGGTTTTTCTGTTTTCCATCTGTTGCGGGGCAATCGCCAAGTCCAGCTATAATCCATTTATTTACTTCAATTTCTAGGGCGGAAACATGAAGAAACTATTCCTTGTTGCGATTGGCGGACTGTTCCTCCTCGGAATTTTCGACATGACGTTTCGCCTCGGATACCATCTCTGGAAGGAGAAGAACATCGTCCGCGTTTTTTCCTGGCTTCATCACGACGAGAAGAAGCTGGAATGCAATTTCCGCGGCGGAGAGCTCCTGAGGAATCTTTTTTCGTACGAATACACGGGGGCCGGCCGTTATCTTCTGGGGAAAACCGTGGTGTACGGGTCGTCGCTGCGCAATTCCGTGGTTGCCGACGACGACGGTTTTCTCTATTACATCAGTTCCTTCGGCGATGATTATGACCGTGAAGCCGGCATGCTGCAGGTTGTTTCCGACTGCGCCGCCCGGAACGGTTCCCGGCTGCTGGTCTGCGAGATACCGACCAAGCAGCTCAATGATATCACCCTTCTGGGCAACGGCCTGCGGCTTCCGGTGGATACGAAGTACCGGCAATATCTGGCTGCTGTCGCCGCCCGGGGAATTCCGCTCCTCAACCTCGTCATTCCCCTGCGGAATACCGGGAAGACGCGAGAGGAGCTTTTCTACCATACCGACCATCATTGGACGCCGTATGCGGGAGGCGTCGCCGCCCGGGCCATCAGCGAGGCTCTGCTCGGAGCCGAAGCCGCCGAGCGTCTCTGGGCGAATTGCAAAATGAAATTGGTCCGTGGAAAAGAGAAACAGCGCGGGATGCAGGCCGTCTATTTCGGAACGCCGTTTTGCAAAGCGGATCTTCCCGTTTCGTACATTCCGGACGGCAACGCCCGTTTCGATGTGACGATTACGCGTGACGATCATACGGCGGAACGGAAGCAGGGTACATTCGCGGACACGATGCTTCGTTCGGAAACGGACCCCAGCTATGGCAATTTCTGGAATAATTCCGATTATCCGCTGATTGAAATCTCCTCTTCCGGGGGAGTGCGCGAGGAGCGGAAACTTCTGATCGTCCAAGATTCATACGGCCGGGTGCCTTCGGCCTTCCTGTCTCTGGTGTTTCGGAATGTCACGGTTCTCGACCCGCGGTTCTTCTCCAACGCGGATTTGGAGCGTTTTCTCAACGACCACCGGTTCGATTTCGTCCTTCTGCTCCGCTCGCGGCACACGATCGGGCTGCATTACAATGGCAGTTATCGGTATGGCAAACAGCCTGTGACGGCCGACTGAATCCGCCTGATTCCCGCAAACCCTCACCCATCGGCCGGCTTTTCGGTAAGCCGCGCTGCGTTGCCGGGTCGCCTGGCCCGAAGCAAAAAGCGGCTGAAAATGAAAAATCAAAAAAAAATCGGATTGCCGCTTGCTTTTTGCGATTACAAATGTAATTTTAGTGGTGTCGGATCGAAAACCACCAGTCGCCTTCAGGGGGAAGTTTGAATGAATGCACAAGCGAAAGCCGCCGCAAGCCCGGCGAAAAAGCGAACGGTAGAACGCTGGAAGATGCTGTTGTATCCGGCGTTGATCGGAATTCCGGTATTGATTGTTCTGGTCTGGCTGCTGGCCGGGCTGAAGCCGGAGCCGCTGACTTCGGATGAGATCCTGGCCAAGAACCAGTGGAGCGAAAACGAGTTGGTCGAGACGCTGTCCCGCGCGTTCGCGCCGCAGAGCAACCGAGGTTCCCGCCGCCAGGTGCTGGCGCATCTGCGCAAGCAGCTTCAGAAATATCCGGAGGACAAGCAGCAGGAGATCCGGATCAAGGCGATGACCGGCGCGGTCAGCGAGACGCTCCGTCAAATCCGCGCCATGCCCGATGACGAGCAGGACAAGATGTTCGACGCGGTCGAAAAACAGGCGGAGAAGTGGCACAAGGAGTCCCAGAGCGGAGAAGGCCGCCAGATGCTGGATCGGATTCGCAATTCCGAAGAGGGCAAGGCCTTCAACGCCGAAGTCTCGCGGACGATCCACAGCGAATTGACGCCGGATGAACGCCGCAAGTTCGCCCCGATCACCAATATCTGGATTCAGACGCTGAAACTGCCGTAAAGGAGGCGCTGCCATGAAATATCGTTTTACACTGATAGAATTGCTGGTGGTCATCGCCATCATCGCCATCCTGGCCGGTCTCCTCATGCCCGCGCTGAACGGAGCCCGCGAACGGGGACGGCGGACCGCCTGCGTCGGCAACCTGCGCCAGATCGGCACCGCGCTTGAGATGTACCTCGACGCCAACCGCAACATCCTGCCTTATTGCCGGATCACGCCGTTCGGCGAGGGCGAGGGCGAGGCGGGGCTTCCCGGCATCGTCGAAACGCTCGACCCGTATCTCGGCGGGAACAAGACCGTGTTCCGCTGCCCCTCCGACACCAAAGAGATGTTCCGCAAGGAGGGCAGCAGCTACGTCTGGGGCCGGGAGTGGGGGATCAACGGCAAACGCGCCGACGACAAGGAACTCCAGCTGCTCGGCTACCGCCTGCCGCTGGTTTACGACGGCGCGGAATTCCACGGGCCGGAAGGCAAGGTGTCTTCCCGCAACTACCTCTACCTGACGCTCCGGATCAGCCGCGACGCCATGAAGGAGGTCGTGAAATGAGCGTCGAATGCTTCTGTCTCACCAAGCGCTATGGCCGGAAACTGGCGCTGGAAGACGTTTCGCTTGAGATCAACGACGGCGGGGTGACCGGCCTCATCGGTCCCAACGGGGCCGGCAAGAGCACGCTCATCAAGCTGATCACCGGGCTCATCTGGCCGACGGAGGGATTCGTCCTGGTGGACGGGTACGACGCCCACCGCGAACACGTGAAGGCGATGCGCCGCATCGGGGCGATCATCGAGTGGCCGTCCTTCATCCCGGACCTTTCGGCGGGGATGAACCTGGACATCTTTTCCGGCGGCCACGGCAAGCAGTACCGGGCAAAGCGGGATGAAATTCTCCGCTTCATGGAGCTCAACACCGTGCTCGAACGCAAGGTGGGGTCGTTTTCGACCGGCATGAAACAGCGGCTCGGCATCACGCTGGCGCTGCTGCCGGATTCGGAATTCATCATTCTCGACGAGCCGACCAACGGGCTCGATCCGGCGGGGATCGTCGAAATCCGCCAGATCATCCGCGAGTACAACCGGCGGTTCGGGGTCAGTGTGATGGTCAGCAGCCACCTGCTTTCCGAAGTGGAGCAGATCTGCGACAATTTGATCCTGATCGACGACGGCAAACTCAAGGCGTGGGGAGAGATCGGGGAGCTTCTCTGCGAACGCCCGCGGCTGCGGATTCGCGTCGACCGCCCCGCCGCCGCCGCGGAACTGCTGCGCAGCCGGGAAGCGTCGGTGATGGATATCACGACCGAGGAAATTTTCGTTGAAATCGAGGCGGAACAGGCCGGCTGCGTCAACCGGATGCTGGTCGAAGCCGGATTTTCCGTATCGCATCTCGCCGTCGAACGGCAGACGCTCGAAAGCTTTTTCCTGCGAGAAACCGGGGGAGGGGAGTAAATCATGCTGAGGTCGCTGGGTTACGAACTCGTCAAATTGCGGGTTCAGAAGAAAAATTACGTCATGCTGGCCGGGCATATTCTGTTTCTCGCGCTCTGTTATCTGGCGTTCCGCTCGACGCGGGGAGGGATCTTCAATCGCTTCGACAAGACGATGAACTTCCACATCGACGATCTGAACAGCTATCTGGACGGCTTCTTTTTCGCCCGGATCGCCATGGTGCCGACCTTTATCGTGCTGATGCCGATCGTCGTCGCCACGCTGGCCGGAGACTGCGTCGCCGGCGAGATGCAGGAGGGGAACCTCAAGCTCTACGTCTCGCGTCCGCGGTCGCGGAACCGGATTCTCATGTCCAAGTTCTTCGCTGTCTATGTGGCGACGCTGCTTTACTGCCTCTACTTCGCGGTGGTCAATCTGCTGATCGGGATTGCGATTTTCGGCATCTCCCATACACAGCTGGTCATGCTGACCGACAATGTGTTCGGAACCGACGTGGTGATCATGGGAATTCCCAATGCGCTGATCCGCTATTTCGCCTCGACGATCTATTTCTCGTTTTCGCTGACCGCGCTGGGGGCGATCACGCTCTTCTTCTCGACCATCTTCAACCGGATGAGCGCGGCGACGGTCTCGGTCATCTCGCTCTATTTCGTCTGTTACGTGATCGGCGCGCTGCCGTTCAGCGACACCGTGCGGCCCTATCTGCTCTCGGAGGTGATGAACAATTCGTTCCTGCTATGGCTGTCGCCGCTGCCGCTTAACAAGCTGCTGGCCAATCTCTCCACGCTGTCGCTCTATCTGGTCAGCTTTCTGCTGATGGCGACGCTGACTTTCAATTATAAGGACTTGAAATAATCCAAAAAGCGGTTATGGTATGATTCTATGAAAAAGCTGAACATATCTGATGCCGAACTGGAACTCCTCAAGGAACTCTGGGTGGAGTCTCCGCTCACGTCCCGCCAGCTGGTCGACCGGCTGCGCGTGCGGACCCAGTGGGGGGAGCCGACCATCAAGACGCTCCTGCTCCGGCTGCTGCGCAAAAAAGCGGTCAAACGGCAGTCGCAGGGGAAATCGTTTCTCTATTCGGCGGCGATCGGCCGCGACGAATACCAGTATTCCGTCAGCCGTTCGATGATCGACCGGGTGTTCGACGGCTTCGCCGGGAACTTTCTCACTTGCCTGGTACGCAACGAAGCGCTGCGCCCCGGCGAGCTGGAGGAGCTGCGGCGACTTCTCGACGAAAAGACGGAGGACCCGGATCGGGAGCGGGAATAACGGGAGGCCCGCGTCATCATGACCACGTTCGAGCTCTATTTCTGCGCGACCCTTCTGCGCGGTGCGCTTGCGGTGCTTTTTCTGCTTGCGGTGGAGTCGGTTCTCCGCCACCGGCTGAAGGCCGGATTCCGCCGGGTGCTCTGGCTGGTCTGCCTGATTCTGATGCTGGTTCCGCAGATGAATTTTTCCGCCTCGCCGTTCCGGCTCGACCTCTCGCCGTTCCGGCAGGAGTCGCCCACAGTCCGCCGCCCGGCGCGTGCCGGAAATTCCGGGAACAATCAGGGAAAGCGGGAGATCGCCCCGCGCGCGGAACGCCACGGCTTCGACATGCGCGCCCTCTGGCAGCACATTCAGCTTCACCGCAAGGCGCTTGAACTCGGTGTGATTGCGCTCTTGCCGCTGCCGGCGCTGCTTCTCTTGCTCGCCCGGTATCTGCGCTGCCGTCGGACGATCCGGCCGCTGCCGCCGGTCTCCGACCATCGGGTGCTGGAGGCGTGGAACCGGGTGCTCGCCGAATGCGGTCCCTTGCCGCGCCCGGTCATTTTGCTCGACTCGAGCCGTCCAGACCTCGGGCCGACGCTGTTCGGCTGCTTCACCCGCAAGCTGCTGCTGCCGGTAGGCGCGCTCCGGCTGCTCTCCGACGGAGAGCTCCGGCTCCTTCTGGAACATGAGTACCATCACAGCAAGGCGGGGGACCCCTTCATCAACATCGTGGCGCTGGTGCTGTGGGCGCTGGCCTGGTACAACCCGTTCATGCTGGTTGCGCGGCGGAAGCTCCGCGCCAGCTGCGAGATGGAGTGCGACCGCAAGATCCTCGCCCGGCACCCGCACGCGGTGCGCGAATACGGCAATCTCCTGCTGCGCTTCGTTTCGCC
Source organism: uncultured Victivallis sp. (assembly GCA_964435365.1). Taxonomy (GTDB): domain Bacteria; phylum Verrucomicrobiota; class Lentisphaeria; order Victivallales; family Victivallaceae; genus Victivallis. The sequence goes on from CAYSZM010000045.1 coordinate 18,925, forward strand.
GTCGGCGCCTTCGGCTTCGCCGGTGGCCATTGGGCTGGCGGAGTCCCCGCGCGAACTTTCCGGCCGCATCCGGAGTATGACCGCCGCCGTCCGCCTTCCGGGCAGCCGCAAATCCGGGCGGGGGATGGCGGTCTTGATCGCCCTCACCTTGGCCGCGCCGGTCGGACTGGTTGCGGTCAATGCGAAGCCCGCCTCCCGGCCGCGCCCGGCCCCGGCGGCCAAAGCTCCCGTGGTTCCGGAGAAACCGGTGCTGCCGCACCTGATCTTAAAACCGCTCCCGATTCCCGCCCAAGAGACGGAGCTCCTGCAATGCTGGGAAGTTTTTTACCCGGAGGCGTTCCCGTTCGGGCGGAGCAATCTCTCCTTCGACATCGGCGAAACGCATCTGAATGCGGAATTGGAGAAGAAGCCGGGATTCCTGCTCCTCTGGAAAGGGGACACGCCGGAGGCGATATACCGCCTGGAACCGGCCTCCGCGCCGCCGGTCGTCCCGCTTTCCGAAGCGGAAGCGGCCAGAGAGCTGACCGGCCGCCGGACGATTCCCGCGGCGGACCGCAAGGCGGTCTATGCGGCGCTCTCCCGCGCCGGGAGCACGGCGGCGGTCACGCTTCAAGTGGACGGAATCGGACCGGAAGAGCTGACGAACTATCGCGCCATCCCGTCCTATCGCTGAAAACAGGGGAGGAAAGAACCATGAAATATCAGTTGAACGAATCTTCGCAAAAGCGTCAGAAGGCGATTCTGGACGCGCTCAAAACCGGTGTTCCGCTGGCCGGACTGCTGGCCGTCACCGCCCTCTCCGGCGGCGGATGCAGCAGTTCCGAGCCGCTGACCGGAGATATTGCTCCGATTTCCACGGCGAGTTCCAAGGCCCCGGCACCGCAGCCGAACCGGCCCAATGAGAATCAAGAGCCCGCCTTGCGCGGAAAGCCGGTGATTTCGGGAGATATCCCTGCGAATGTAATCAATGAAGGGAAGCCGGAGACGGAAGTGATTGGCGGAGCGCCGCTCCCTCCGGAAGAGCGGCTTGAACTGCCGAAGCAGACCGCGGTGTACCGGGTCGTCAAAGGCGACACCATGTGGAAGATCGCCAAAACGCACAACATCAAGCTCGATGTCCTGCTGGCGCTGAATCAGATGAGTCGGGAACAGGCGGAGAAAATCATTGTCGGTCAGGAAATCATCGTCCCGGCGGAACAGGGCAAATGACCCCGAAACGGCCGGAGCAGGGGGAGGGGGAAACCGTGAAATACCAGTTGAACGAATCTTCGCAGAAGCGTCAGAAGGCGATTCTGGACGCGCTCAAAACCGGTGTCCCGCTGGCCGGGCTGCTGGCCGTCACCGCCATCGTCGGCGGCGGATGCGACACTCCCGAGGCGCTGATGGGAGAGCCCCCCGCTGTTTCGGCGGCTCCGGTACAGCCCAACCGGGTCAATGAAAATCAAACGCCGGTCAAGCGGGGAGAAATTTCGATCGACGGAGACATCGCTTCTCCGCCCGGTGAACCCGTTGCGCCGGAAAAACATGACAAGTGACTCCGTCCCCAAGTTGAAACTGCCCGGGCACCTGATTCTCGAGGTCACCCGCAAGTGCAATTTTCATTGCCCGTTCTGCTATTGCGTCTGGCACGAGTTCCCGGAGCTGGCCCGGCGCGATCTGTCCACCCGGGAGTGGATGCGGATTCTCGATTTCGTCCTCGCCAACGGAGCCGACGACCTTCTCTTCTCCGGCGGCGAAGCGCTGATGCGCCGGGATATCCGGGAGCTGATCGCGTATGCCCGGCGGCGGGCCCCGAAGTGCCGGCTGGCGATTTTCACCAACGGCGCCCGGATGAATGAGGATTTCCTCCGTTTTTTCCGCCGCCACAAGGTTTTCATTTCCACCAGCCTGCCCGGATTGTCCACTTACCCGGCGATGACCGGGAGCCGCCGCAGTTTCAGGCGGATTCTCGCGATGATCGCCCGGGCGAAGGAGTTGAAGTGGCCGGTCTCGGTCAGTTTGACCGCCACCTCGGCCAATCGTCATGAATTCGCGGACATGTTCTGCGCCGCGGCGATTGCCGGAGCCGCCAGCATTCAGGCCGGAGCGGCGATGCTGGCCGGACAGGCGCGGCTGCATCCGGAGATCACCATCACCCGCGCCGAGTGGGAGAATCTCAAACAGCGCATCCGCGAATTGCCGGATCTGAAGGTGAGTTACAATTTCGGCGACGAGATGCTCTGCGAATGCCGCGAACACCGTCCGGAAGACCTGGCCGCGTTCGGGCGGCCCGACCGCCAACCCTGCCATGCGGGAGAGCGCTTCGGCGTGATCGGCCCCTCCGGACACTTCCGCAACTGCATGCACACGGTGGACAACCGCATCCACTGGCGCGACCTGGCGGCGGCGGAGCTGCTTTGAATATCGTCACCTCAGCAGCCCGAGGACGGTGGAAAAGTGGAAATAACCGCCGAGCGCCGGGATGATCCGGGCGTTTCCGGGGGCGGCGGGAATCCAGATCGGAATTGCGCCGTCCCAGTCCGGCTGCTCCGGGGTCAGAATGACATTGAGCAGCGCTCCGGCGAGCAGGCGGTTCGCCTGTTCGCGCCAGAACGGTTCCCCGGTGACTTCATGGAGCATCTTCAACCCGAGCGCGGTATCGGCAGCGGTGGTTGATTTCCAGATTCCCGGTTCCTCGGGGGAGACATTGTCGATGTTCCCATAAGGACATCCGCCCGAACGGCGCTGCTGCCGCACCAGATTCGCGGCGAGATCCAGAGTGAATTCGCGCAGTTCCTTCATGTCCGGCATCCGTTTCAACGCGGCGGCGCAGCCGTTGAGGACATATCCCTGAAAATGATTTTTGACCAGCGGCGTGATCGGCTTGTACCCTTTGAGCGCGAGATCGGAGGGAATCGAGCCGTCCGGATTCTGAAATTTGCGCAGTCCGGCAACGAGCCGTTCCAGCGCGAGCTGATAGCGGTCGTCGCCGGTGCGGTGAGAAAGTTCGGCAAACGCGAACGCCGCATATCCGATCCGGCTGTTGATCTTGTAATCGGTGCAGTAATCCGGGTGGGAGGCATAGTCGAACCCGGACAGATTGAGCTCCCGAAAATTCGCGGGCAGCCCGTACTCCTTCAGCATTCCATTTTCCCGCTGGCAGCGCAGCAGCGCCTCCCCGGAGAGCAGGGCCGCATCGAAATAGCGCCGGTCGCCGGTTTCGTCGAAAAGCTCGAACATGGCCGGCGGCACGCGCATCGTGTAATTGGTCATGTAGCTGCCCATGTCGCGCCAGTACCACACCTGGCCGACGCAGTCGGCTTCCGGTCCCCGATAGATGCCGTAAACCGGGTCGAGCATGGCGTCGGCATAACCGAGGGCGGCCTCGCGGCAGGCGGCGTCGCCCAGAGCTCGATGGAGCGCCAGATAGGCGCTGATGCGTTCGGCGCTGTTGGAACGGGGGTGTTCCCAGTGGTATCCCCGTTCGGAGTCATCGAAATAGAGGTCGCGGTAGCCGCTTTGCGGCAGCGGCGACTCGGGCAGGGCGTTGCGGGTCCGAAGCGACCACTGCGCGATGCGCGGGAGAAGCTTTGCCTGGAGACCGGCGACGATTTCCTCGCCGAGGTGACCGCTGTCGCTGATTTTCATCGCTCTTCACTCCTCCAGCATCCGTTCGGGAGAGGCGAAAAGCAGTGTGGAACTCCCGCCTTTCGGCGTCAGGATCGCGTCCTGCGAGTAGAATCCGTTCAGCAGCGGCTTCGGCTTTTCGACCGAGAATTTGGCCAGTCCGCCCGGCAGCGGAATCTCATAGGCGGCCTGCCCGGAAACGTTCACCGGTGCGCCGTCGTTCACCCGGTAGGAAAAGGCCTGCCGGGGCTGCGTGCCGAAATGAACCGATTTCGCATTCATCCACACCGTGAAGGGAACGGAGAAGAAATAGAATCCCGCCGATGCGTCAAATCCCCAATACGGATTCTTCACGTCGATGGAGTACCACGCCTGTCCGTCCAGCCCGCCGCTGGCGACCAGCGCGTAAAGTCCGGTCGTCGGAGCCCGCACCGCAAAGGTTTCGGAGCCGCCGGGCTGGATCGCCTCGTTCCGGAGTTCATGTCCGTTGCGGTCGAGCAACGCGTAATGCAGCGAAATCGGGCGGGCGGAACCGGCCATGTGCCGCAGGGTCGCTTCGATCATGGTTCCGGCTTCCGCATAGAGGAAGGTCACCGTCTGGTTGCGCACCGTGAACGCCCGCTGTGTTCCCTTGTAACTTCCGTTCCCCTTGGGGTGCAGGGCGTTCTTGGGAAACTTCACCTTGTCGAAATTCAGGGGCGGAACCAGCGATTTCACCGGTTCGTAGGCGATCCGCTTCGGATCGGCGAGGGTTCCGGCGGCGATGTCTTCCCGGATCGCCGCGTTCGCCTTGCCGTATGCGGCGTAATAATCGGCGCTTTTTCCGTTGCCCGGCAGGCAATAGAGCGGCGGCTTGTTCGGCTTGTCTTCCAGCATGACCATGGTCCAGTTGGAATAGCCGTCGCATCTGGTTCCGGCGGAATAGGCGTTCGACGCGAGCTGGTCGACCGTGTAGCTGTTGATCCGAAACCACGGAATGTACAAATTGTTCGGATTCAGCTTCTTGATTGCTTTCTGGCGGGTCAGTACGGCATCCTGGAATCCTTCGCCGTTGTACATGCTCCAGTCATCGATCACCGCCGGAGCCTCCGGGGTGCCCAGCAACCGGATGAACGCCTCGGAAACCCAGCCGTGCGTCGCCGGCATGACGCCGAGCGACAATTTCGGGTTGACCGCATGGAGTTCCTTCTCCAGACGCCGGACGACCTGATCGAATTCGCCGATGAACCACGTGCGGTAGAGTTCCACGGCATTCCGTTCGGTCAGCGCCTTCACCCGCCCCGAAGCCGGAGTCGCCGGATCGAACCCCGGATGCGTCGCGGCGAAGCGTTTCCAGGCGTCGTCGTCGTAGGAGATGCCGGTGTTTGAAATCGTCTCGATATCGAATTTTACCGCGCCGATCGGCAGTTCCTTCGAGAGTTCCGCGATCGCGAACGCGTGTTTGAAACACTCGCGCCAGACTCCGTAATCGATGATGGAAAAGGCGTTGGCATGAATGTTCCCTTCGGCGTCGACCAGCGGGGGGAGCGCCTGGTGCTCCGGCCAGTCGGGCTTCCGCTGGCCGTCATACGGTTCGGGGTAGAGGTAAATCTGAAACCAGAGTCCGCAGTCTTTCGCCTTTTCCGCCAGAACGGCGAATTCGTTCCGGGAAGCGGCGACATTCATCCGGCGCGCCTTGTTCTGCTGGATTTTCAGCTCGACCATATTGAATTTCGCATCGGCCATCGGCTTGAAGAGTTTCTCGGCGTATTGGCCGGGATCGCCGCCGAGGAAGTAGCCGTTGTACCCGCCGAGCAGACGGGCCGGCCGCTCGGCCGCTCCCATCACGGCAAAACCGGTCAGCAGAAGGAGACAGAGAACATGTTTCATTGGAAAAGCTCCGGGCTGCGGGTGTCGGTTCCGCTCTGGAATGTCTTGAAGTCCTGCGGACGCATGTTGTGGACATGACCGTCGAGGTAAAGCACATTCGGGCGGGCGTTGTATCCGTCCCCGTGGCGGCCGAACACCTCCGAAAACCGCGCCAGCGTGGTTCCGTAATCCTTGTTGTAGAACGGCCGTTCCCGGTTTCCCGCCGACGAGACGGTGTTTACGCCGACGTTCTCGTCGATGGTCTGGGTGACGAACGAAGGTTTGCGGCAGCGTTCCAGCTTTCGAAAGGCGCCATAGGCGGGGCCGCCCGGATCTCCGAGATGCTCATTGCGGCCATAGCCGAACCGGGGAGTTCCATCTGGGAGCTTTTCCGGATAGGAGGGACAGCGCAGTTTCGCGATGGTCTGTTCCGACACAAAATAAAGGCCGAGCACATGCTTGGAATCCCAGTCCACCGTGGTGGTGCGGTCCAGATAGGGGACGACCAGCCGGACCGGAAGAATATAGGCGAAGTCCTGCGCATAGGAGAAATTGAACTGACCGAACTGCTTCAGGTTTCCGAGGCAGGTATTCCGCCGTCCCGATTCCCGCGCCTGATTCAGCGCCGGGAGCAGCATGGCCGCCAGAATCGCGATGATCGCAATCACCACCAGTAACTCGATCAGGGTGAAGGCGGGATTTTTCTGTTCGACTCTGCCGGGTGTTTTGCACGTGTTTTTCATTTCACCTTTCCTTTCCATCAATGTTTCTGATTCGATGTACGAAGCCATAAAAGCTCAGACGAACTCTTGCGAATTTCGGTTACGGCGCTCATTCGTTCCCCTCGGGTTGCGGATTGATCTTCAGATTCCGCACACTGTTGCCGGGGAAATATTCCAGCATGATCTTCTGCTGTTTCAGCTGCTCCGCGGCAATCGGATCATTCTTGACGATGGCCAGCAACAGATCGACGAGCATCTGAGCCGTCTTTCTGAAATCGATTCCCACACTGGTGATGGAGGGCACAAAATTTCTGCTCCAGGAGGTGCGGTCGTAGCTGACGAGACTGATGTCCACCGCCAGCCGGAGCCGCCGTTGGATCAACGCGCACAACCCGCTGTTGGCATAGCTGTCGCTCTCATAGAAAAGCGCCGTCACATTGGGATATCGGGCCAGGACCATATCGGTCAGATACATTGCCGTTTCCGCTGCGGAACCCAGCTGTTCGCGGGAAATCAGCAGATTGGCGTCATAGTCCGGATAAACTTTCTTCATCGCCTCGCCGAATTTTCTCATTTTGGTTTGCGCAACCTTGTGGCTGCTGGCGAGAAACGCAACGTCGCGATGGCCGAATTCATAGAGATGGCGCGCGATCTTCTCCATCCCGTCATCCAGATAGACCTCGTAGGAAAAACCGTACCGGTAGGGGGCGGGTTCGAAATAAGTCACCAGCGGAATCGGGCAGGACCGCTCCATTTTCTCCCAGAAAATCGGTTCGAAATGACCGAAACTGATCAGCCCGTCAAACGCGGAGAAGCAGGAACAGTCAAAATCCGGGTCCGCCGAGTCGATGGTCAGCACTTCGCTGCGGTACTTCGTCCGGGTGATCGCCAGGAGAAGACTGGAGAGCCAGCCGTCCAGCCAGAGGCTGCTGCTGGTGTAAACATTTTTCTCCAGCAGAAGACCGATGCAGCCGGTGTGGGAGGAACGCACCGCCCGTGCGTAAAGGTTCGGCCGGTAGTTGAGCGCCTGAATCGCATCATGAACCCGGCGCCCCTTCTCCGTCGAGCAACTGCCGGCATTCAGAACTTTCGAAACCGTCCCGACGCTGACTCCGGCATGTTTCGCCACATCTTTGATTGTAACTTTCAAATTCACACTCTGTATTTAAAAATGAATCGTTTCAATTCCGTTGGCTATATTATACCGAAAACAGGGTGAAAAAGCAAGTGTATTCCAGAAAGAAAGGCGATTTTTTTGGAAAACGATTCATTTTTACAAAAAACATCAATTCATAATGCCCAACACAACCGATAAAAAATTGCGTGAGACTGTCGCCAATCTCACGCATGGGATCGTGTTTGATATTGAGTTTCAGGCGGGTTCTCTCAAGGATCGTTTGACGTTGCCGCTTTTTGCCTGAATCCCTCGGCGCGGACTTATGAAAAGGTGACGGGGACTTTGCAGGCTTTTTCCAGGCGGAGCCGGAAGGGTTCGAGTTGGGCGGGCGAGGCGAAGTTGCCGCCGAGTCCGGGCTTGCGGCCGAGGCGGGCCAGCTTCGACTCCCCCAGCGGATGGTAGGCCATCAGGTTGATTTCACGCAGGTGCGTGAGGCCGTTCGCCACTGCGGCGATGCCGTCGGCGTGGTCGTCGCGGCAGTTGAGCCCCGGTACGAGCGGGCAGCGCAGGATCGTTTCCCCGCCTTCCGCATCGATCCGGGAAAGATTTTCGAGGATCGGCTCCAGCGGGACTCCGGTGTATTCCAGATGATGCGCCGGGTCGGTCTCTTTGAGGTCGTAGAGGAACAAATCAACATACGGCAGCACCGGTGCGACCTTCTCCCACGAGGCGAATCCGCAGGTGTCGAGGCAGTTGTGCAGCCCCGCCTCTTTCGCCGCCCGGAGCAGCGCGGTTGTGAACTCCGGCTGGAACAGGGGTTCGCCGCCGGAGACGGTCATGCCGCCGCCGGAGTTTTCGTAGAAAATCCGGTCCTTGAGCACTTCGGCGAGCACCTCTTCGACCGAGGCGGCCCGTCCGACGAGCTCGCGCGCTCCCGAGTAGCACTGTTTCGTGCAGGCGCCGCAGGAGGTGCAGCGCGAGCGGTCGAACGCTCCGTTTTCGAAGCAGCCGTTGGGGCAGGCCGCGGCGCAGAAGCCGCAGCCGATGCATTTTTCCGGGAGGAACGACAGCTCCGGCCGGATCTCCTGCGACTCCGGGTTGTGGCACCAGAGACAGCGCAGCGGGCACCCCTTGAGGAACACCGCCGTCCGGA